>JAKLKY010000036.1 GCA_023150415.1 Alphaproteobacteria bacterium
GTTCGAACGCCGCGCCTGCCGCACGGTGCTGGCGCATATTTTTGAGTCCTTAAGCGCGTGGCTGGCGCCCATTTTGTCCTTCACAGCGGAAGAGGCATGGCAGGCCTATCAGGGCCGTGACGATCAGGCGAGCGTTCATCTGCGGACCTTTCCGCTGCTGCCATCGGAATGGGAAAATGCCGCGCTGGCCGAAAAATTCGAGCGCGTCATCGCGGTGCGCCGCGTTGTTCTCGCCGCGCTGGAGCCGCACCGCCAGAGCAAGACGATTGGATCGTCGCTCGAAGCGCATCCGGTTGTGTATGTGCCGCATGATCCGCCGCACGATATCGACTTCGCAGAAATCTGCATTACTTCGCAAATCACCATGGCCGTGGGTGCGGGACCGCAAGATGCCTTCCGCCTGGCCGAGGTACCGGATGTGGGTGTGGTGTTCAAAAAGGCCGAGGGGAAAAAATGCCTGCGCTGCTGGAAAATCCTGCCCGAGGTCGGCACGGATAAAGATTATCCCGATCTCTCCCCGCGCGATGCGGATGCTGTGCGGTGGTTTGTCAAGCAGCAGAAGGCGGCTTAGTTTGAGTAGCCAGTAGCGAGTTGGGAGTAGCAAGATTTTTTAATCTCTACGCGCTACTCCCCACTCGCTACTGGCTGCTTACGAGAATCCCATCACGCAGCGACGTCGTGCTGAACACCACCTGTTTGCATCCCGTGGCGGCCAGAACTTCCACCATCACGCGCGCGGCGGCGGGCAGATAAGGCGCGCGATCGTCTTCGACGCCATAAGTTTTGATCAGCGCCTTGGGTTTCATCTTCATAATTTTTTGGCAAAACGAAATCATGTCCGCGCGTTCTATTTTTACACCGTGCAGCCGTTCGCCCTTTCGATCCCGTGAAATCAGCCACGCTGCTGCCAGCGCCCGCCAGGTACCGCCGACGGCGTAGAAAGTTTTCTCGTTCGTCAATTCGCGTGGCAGAAAAGACAAGGGACGCAACAAAAAGGTTGCGTCCCCTTTTACCCGTAACACGCCCAGCGGCAATGAAACGACCTCATGCACGTTTCCTTTTTCAATGCGCGCCAGCTCCAGCGAGCCGCCGCCCAGATCGCCGACAATGCCTTTGGCCTTGGGCAGAGCGCGCAGTACGCCGAACGCCGAGAAGCGCGCTTCCTCTTCACCGCTGATGACGCGAATTTTGATTTTGGTCATCGTCTGCACGCGGCGCACAAAATCCTTAGCATCTTTGGCCTCGCGCAGGGCGGCGGTGCCGATGGCAATGATGGTTTTGATCTTCATTGCGCGGGCCAGCGTGTGAAAGCCTTGAATAGCCTCGAGCGCGAGGATAACGCCTTCGGGATGCAGCTTGCCGGTTTTATCCAGATCGCGGCCCAACCCGCACGCCACCTTTACGTTGAACGACGGCTTGCCTGTGGCCTGCGGGGAATCGAACACGACCATCCGCACGGAGTTCGAGCCAATATCGAGAATGGCGCGTTTTTGAGTCATGGTCTTTATCTTATTCCGGAATCTTATATTTCTATGCCTGTTTTGTCATTTATCCTCCAGCGCCAACCGCGGCGGCAAGGGCGCTTCGACTAAAGCTTTGCCGCGGCCCGAGAGCGATGGATTTTGCATGAAATAATCATGCGCGGCGAAATCATCCGCATCGGCGTTCTGGCGCGTGTAATGGCCGGTCGCATCCATGACCCAGCTTTGCCGTTTGTCCTTTAGATTCGCAACCATGATTTGCTCCAGCACCTGCGCATGCACCGTTGGATTTTCTAGAGGCACCAGCACTTCCACGCGCCGGTCGAGATTGCGCTCCATCAAATCGGCCGACCCCATGAGAACTTTCGCCTGTGGCCCCGGCATCGGCCCACCATTGGCGAAGGCATAGACGCGCGCATGTTCCAGATATCGCCCCAGAATGCTTTTGACATGGATATTCTCGGATAATCCCGACAGGCCAGGGCGCAAAATGCAGCTGCCGCGGACAACGATTTCCACAGGCACGCCTGCTTGTGAGGCCTCATAGAGTTTGTCGATGATTTGCGCGTCTAGCACAGCGTTGCATTTGATCCAGATCGCCGCGGGCAGGCCCTGTTGCGCATTGGCGATTTCACGGTCGATCAGCGTGTTCAGATGCTGGCGCAAATTCAAGGGCGCGACAGCGATTTTCTCTAGATGCTGCGGCACCGCGTAGCCAGTGATGTAGTTAAATACCAGACCGGCCTCGCGGCACAACGTAAAGTAAGAAAGATCAGTGTAAATGCGCGCATTTTGCGGATGATAATTGCCCGTTCCGAAATGGGCGTAGCTGCGAAGATCCTGCCCCTCGCGTCGCACGACCAGGGAGATTTTCGCATGTGTCTTCAGATGCACGAAACCGTAGACCACCTGAACACCCGCGCGTTCCATGCGGCGTGAAAGCTCGATATTCGTCTCTTCATCGAAACGTGCTTTCAGCTCGACCAGCGCCGTGACGGATTTCCCCGCCTCTGCAGCCTCGATCAGCGCATTGACGATGGGGGAATCCAGCGATGTGCGATAAAGCGTCTGCTTGATTGCCAGCACGTCGGGATCGCGCGCCGCCTGGCGCAGGAACTGCACCACCACATCGAAACTTTCATACGGATGGTGAACGATGATGTCTTTTTGCCGGATGGCGGCCAGACAATCGCCCGCGAAATCGCGGATGCGCTCGGGGAAGCGCGGGGTGAAGGGCGGGAACAGAAGGTCGGGGCGCTCATCGCTGATGATCTCGCGAATATCCGCCAGACCCAGCAAACCATCGACCTTCACGACCTGATGCGGGCCGATGCCCAGTTTCTCGCGCAGGAAATCCAGGGTCTTGGGATTGATGGTATGATACGCGCCCAGTGTAATCACATTCCCATGACGACGCTGCTTGAGCGCGTTTTCAAACGTGTGCATGAGATCTTCCGCACCCTCGGCAACTTCGAGCTCCGTATCGCGGATGACGCGGAATGTGGCGTAATTCTTGACCTTGATATCCATGGGAAACATGTGCTGCAGATTGCGCATGATGACGCGCTCGATATGCACATAGGTCTGGCGCTGACCCGGCAAGCGGACAAAGCGCGACAAGGCCTGCGGGATCTGGATCACCACATCGCGCTCGGCATTTTTTAAAGTATCGATCGTATGCACCACCAGCGAAAGGCCTTTGTTCGGAATAAAGGGAAAGGGATGCGCAGGGTCGAGCGCGATGGGCGTGAGGATCGGCATGATATGCGCGATGAAATGTTGCTCCAGCCAGAGCCGATCCGCCTCGCCCAGCGCCGAATAATTCAGAATCTGGATATTATTCTCGCGCAGCAAGGCACGCAGATCGCGCCAGGTGTTTTGCATACGCGGGATCAAATCGCCCAGCGCGCGGTAGACAGCCTCTAATTGCTGCGCGGCGGTGAGGCCGTCAACGCTGCGCTCCTGCATGCCGGCGCGGATTTGCGCCTTCAGGCCCGCCATACGCACCATGACGAATTCATCGAGATTGCGCGCGCAGATCGATAAAAACCGCACGCGCTCCAACAAGGGATGATGCGGATTTTGCGCTTCTTCGAGCACGCGCTCATCAAACGCCAGCCAGCACAGCTCGCGGTTCAAAAACCGCTCGGGCTGTTCTTTCAGCGGCGCATAATCTTTCGTCTGGGGCAGCGGTTCTTGAATGTTCATGGCCTCTTCCAACAGATCACTCTGCCCTCTATTTTACTAAGGAAAGGTTAAGAAATGGCTGCATATAGAAGTGGAAGTACCCGTTCTAGAAAGAAACAATGTTTCTTGACATGACAGCAAATTAAGCATAATATTTTTGCCAAATACAAACTTGGAAAAGGTCAATGTCAGATTACGCGCATATTCCTGACGTTACACCTGCCGGTCTACACCATGGTTAAGGATACAGGATATGACAAAAACTTCTGAAGCAGTCAGAAACATGGCGGCAGACTTGGTTTCACAAATACGTGCAGGTTGGGTGATTATCAGTGGCGATCAATATGTGCAAATCTCAGCATGCCAAAAAGCATACCCGCACCATGATAGGTATGGCATAGAACTTGGACTTGAGGAGTTTGTTAATGGAATTGCTTCTCTGATGGGAGACAATCTGGCCAAGCTATACCATCTTGAATGTCGCAATGCCGGCATCATTGACGATCCGCAAATATTCTGGATGGCAATCTGGACAAAGCAAATAAGGGACATCGGCGGTCCCGATCACCGGGAGCTGCTTACAAATAGAAAATATTCTCATGCGGACATAGCCGAAGCTTTGGCTTTTTCCCAGGAATTTGCCCCGTCTTTCATAAAAGCCATGAAAGCGGACTTGCATGTAGATGCAGCCGAAGAACTTAGACAGTATTTGGCATCCTATACAATACCGGAAAGAGAACCCATCGTGACAGAACTGCGTCGCGGTCTGGGTTCCTATCGTAAAAATTCCTCTAAACCAAAGCAGGCCAAAGCAATCGTCGATTCTCTTCAAATAACATTGGACATGATGCTTCCTGCCGCGGCCACGCCCGCACCCCGCGGACCCTAGGGCCAATCCTGGTAATAATCAGCGCGTGTCCATCGCATTCTTGCGCCCCTCATGCGCGCGCATATTGGGGTGTTCGCGCCCGGTTTGGGCTGAATACTTCTCGAAATAGCGCTGATGGTATTCTTCGGCTTCCCAGAATTTCTGCGCTGGCTCCAGCGTCGTCACGATTGGTTTTTTGAAACGCTGCGCGCGCGTCAGCTGCGCGATCACGTCCTGCGCCGTTTGCTTCTCCGCCGCGTCGCCGTAAAAAATGGCGGAGCGGTATTGCGTGCCGATATCCGGGCCCTGGCGGTTTAATTCTGTTGGGTTATGGGCTTGCGTCAGGAAAAATTCCACCAGCGCGCGGTAGCTGATCTTCTTGGGATCATAGGTGACCTCAACGGCTTCGGCATGGCCGCTGGTGCCGTCATGGGTGTCTTCGTATTTGGGATGATCCAGCGTCCCGCCGGTATAACCGGCCCGTGTGAAGAGAACGCCGTCAAGCCTGCGGAACTCGCTCTCGATGCACCAGAAACAGCCGCCGGCGAACACGGCTGAGGGATAGTCTGAAGGTTTCACGCTTTGCAGGTCTTTGCCGGTTTCTGCGCGTGCCGCGCCGATGATCCCGCATAATAAAATCAGCGATAGGAGCATAAAAATTTGCCGCATGGGGAAATCATATGATGCAAATTGTTTGATCGGCAAGGATTCCTTATGATGGGGACGCAACCTTTTTGTTGCGTCCCCTGAGGGTATCAGGATTAAAAGAGAGCACTTATGTTCTTCAAACGCTGGGTATCGCCGAATTTCAACGACCGCGCAGGCGGGCAGAAGCCCAGCCTGATCATTCTGCATTACACCGATATGCCCGATGCGCGGGCGGCGCTGGAGCGTTTGTGCGACACCGAAGCGCAGGTCAGCGCGCATTACGTGATTGAAGAGAATGGTAAAATCCACACGCTGGTGCCCGAGGACAAGCGCGCCTGGCATGCGGGCGTGTCGGTATGGCAGGGACAAGATGATATCAATTCGCGCTCGGTCGGCATTGAGCTGGTCAATCCCGGGCATAGCAACGGCTATCGCCCCTTTCCCAAAAAGCAGATCAAGAAATTGATTGCCTTGTGTCAATCAATACAGCAGCGCTGGGCCATACCGGCTGCAGGCGTGCTGGGGCATTCCGATGTTGCGCCCACGCGCAAGGAAGATCCCGGCCATCTGTTCCCGTGGCAGGAACTGGCAGGGCATGGGCTAGGCCT
The DNA here is from genome assembly GCA_023150415.1 of Alphaproteobacteria bacterium. Lineage (GTDB taxonomy): Bacteria > Pseudomonadota > Alphaproteobacteria > Micavibrionales > Micavibrionaceae > JAKLKY01. The sequence continues at coordinate 5,793 of JAKLKY010000036.1, forward strand.
GTGGCCCGCGCCGCAGGAGATGGATTACCATGCGGCGGAGGATATTATTTTGCATCCGCAGACGCTGCATGAATTGCTCGCCGCGTATGGCTATGACGCGGCGGCAGATGTGCGGGATGTGATCATCGCGTTTCATCGTCATTACGCGCCGGAGAAATTCGCGCCGGGGCAAGATCCTGCCGCGCCGGATATCGCTACGGTCGCGCGTCTGCTGGCTCTGATCCGCCAGAGCCATGAGCGAACGCGATGATGTGAATTCACATGTCCCTAGGGAAGGCAATCGCGATAACATTGCGCCGCGGCCAGATCGGCGCGTGCGGATTCGTCGGACATGGCATCGCCGTATAAGCGCGCCTTGAAGATTTCCTCGGCGCGCATGGCGTCGTACAGAGCTTGATCATCAACAGCGCCCTTCACAAAGGCCAGACCCAGTACCAACGAACCCGCCAGCGGCACAACCGTTTGCAAGAGCATCAGGCGGTCGTCATCGCAGGTTTCGATGTCCCGCCCCACGGCCTGATGTGCTTGCGGCGACTGGCGCAGTGCCTTGATATCTTGCGTAGTTTGCAGGCGATGGCCGTAGGTTTTGTGAAACCAGTCGAGCCAGGGATCCCAGAGCGCCGCCTGATGCGCGGCGATGCCGGTGCCTGTGGCACTGCCTTCTGCCGGCGCGCGATAGCATAGCAGATCGGTGTCCAGATAGCGCATGACCTCTTTCTGCCAGCGGGTGCGGCTGGTGGCGGCTTGATCGATGCGGGTGTTAAGCAGTTGTGTCAGGGTCATGGCAGCGAGATTGATATGCTCCCCCTGCTCTGCCCACTCGTTGGCAACGGCGCGCGCCAGTGATTCATGCGCTGTGGCCAGCCTATTTTTCAGCGGCGTACGCACGGGCTTGCCATCGAGAACAATTTGCCATTGCCCCCCTGACCGCAGAATATCGGCGCTTTTGTAAAAACGCTTCATGGGCGGGCTTGTGCCTTTTGCTGTTGCAGCAGGGTCCAGATCGCTTCGATGGGCAGGGGCATGGGCGGCATGGTGCCCAGTTGCAGTAAGGAAAGCTGGTCAAAGCGCAGACGGTATTCGCGGTCCGCGTCATCGCCAAACGTATCGACAGGAATCGAAAGCCGCGCCGGTGTGCGCCCGACATAGCCGATGAGAACGTAGTAAAAAACGCTGGGGCTGTTTTCTTTTTTCTGCTCCTCGATCAGGGTTTTCTCGATATCCACCGCCGCAGGTATGATAAAGCCCGGATTGGCGCGCAGGCCTTCGATGTTCAGCGCGCGGAAACGTCCGGTGCGGAAGATGACGTCGTTGAAATCGCTGCTCATTTGAAAACGATCAAGGACGAGTGCGCTTTCCTGTGGACCGTGCGGGGGGTAGAGGGACAGGTCTTCGAAATCAAGGCGCACTTGGGGAAAGAAATAAAGACCTTTGAAGGTGGTGATGACGGCGCGGTGGGCGCTGATCTCGGCGATGAATCCTTCGGCGGCGTCTTGCAAGGCCGGCGAATTGCCGCCCACCTTCGCCAACACGGTAAACATCACCAGCGCCAGAAAAGCCAACCCCAAAATGATTTTTGCGCTGAGGCCAAGAATACGCCGGATCTGATCACGGGTCATCGAGAGAACTTTCGTCGGGTTGGCGCGTTTCTTTTTCGTTCGTTCTTTTTATCTCCTCTCTTCCTATCTTCTTTCTTCCCGTCTTCTCTCTTGCTGCTTTCTCTTTTTTGACCGCCTTTCTTTACTTCTTTCTTGCGGCGTGGATCGGGGAAAGGGTCGGCGGATTCGGAAGGATCAAAGCCCAGCGCCTTCCAGGTCTTTTTCAAATCATCGCTGAGCGGTGCTTGCAGGTCGAGCCACTGATTGGTCAGAGGATGGCGGAACATCAGGCGCCAGGCGTGCAGATGCAAACGCTCCGGGTCAGCCACAGCTTCGAGCGATTCCACGCGCTGGCCGTATTTACGGTCGCCCAGAATGGGGCAGCCCAGCACCGCGGCATGAACGCGGATCTGGTGCATCCTTCCCGTGCGCGGCCAGAACATGGCGAAGGCGGCGTCATGGCCGGCCTGGTCCATGATAACAAAATCGGTGAGGGCGGTTTTGCCCTCCTTCTCATCCACCACGACTTTGTCTTTGTCGGGGCCGACTTCCTTTTTCAACAGCGGCGCGCGGATGGTGCCGCGCTCGACCGTGGGCGCAGGAGCAATCAGCGCCCAGTAGAGTTTCTTGATGTTGCGTGATTCAAAGACCTTGCCCATGCGCCGTGCCATCTCCGCCGAGCGCGCCAGCAGCAGCAGGCCGCTGGTTTCACGGTCCAGCCGGTGCACCAGACGCGGCCGCACGCCCTGATCATCGGCCAGCGCATCCAGCATGCCATCAATATGCCGCGCGACTTTCGAGCCGCCCTGCGTGGCCAGCCCGGCGGGCTTGTTGATGGCGATCAAGCCGTCTTGATCGTAGAGCACCAATGAACGGATGAAGGCGGCATCCGTATCGGAAATCTCCTGCTTTTTGGGCGGTTTGCGGTCGGGCGCAAGGGGCGGCAGGCGCACCTCTTGTCCGGCGCTGAGTTTTTGCTCGCCCTTGGCGCGTTTGCCATCGACGCGAATTTGCCCCTTGCGCAGAAGTTTTTGCACCAAAATAAACGGCAGGTCCGCCGCCATGCGTTTGAGCCAACGATCGAGGCGCTGGCCGTTGTCATCGGCGGGGACTGTTAAAATACGGGCGAAAGCCATTTTTTTTTCTAAAATCCTGTTTGTCGGTTGAGCCGAGCGTTATAGCATGGGCCATGAACTATACGCGCTCCACCCGTTATAAAGCCATTGCCTTCGCATTGACAGGATTTTTGTGCTTTTCCCTGGCCGATGCGATGGGCAAGTTCCTGACCCGGGAGATGGACGTTTTCGCCCTGAATTTCTGGCTTTCGGGGATTAGCGTTCTGGTGCTTCTGGCCGCCGGGCCCTGGCTAGGGGGGCTGCGGGCCACCTTGCGCACGCGGCAGCGACGCTGGCATTTGATCCGGGCGGTGCTGACCGGGTTTATACCGCTGCTGAATTTTTATGCGCTGGCGCATATGCCGCTGGTGAATTTCTATACGATCGTTTTTACAGCACCTTTTTTCACGGTGATTTTTGCCCGGTTCATGCTGGGCGAGCGGACCCACGCGCAGAGCTGGTTTTTAATCGCGTTGGGATTTATCGGCGTTCTGATCGCGCTGCGCCCCAGCCCTGCGACGTTTGGCTGGCCGGAGCTGGCGGTGCTGGCGTCGGCGCTGCTGTTTTCCGTGCGGAATCTAACCGTGGCGAAAATGGGCAAGCAGGAGACAATGCTGTCATACGGCCTGTACGGGTATGGCGCGATTGTGCTGTTCTCGGCGCCGCCGGTGTTGATGGATTTTCATCTACCGCCGACCGACGCCTGGCCACTGCTGATTGCGGCGGGCATTCTGGTTTCGGTGGGGCTGGTGATCTTTTCCCTCGCCTTTCGCTTGGCGCCGGCTGCGATTGTTGCGCCGACGCATTACAGCCAGATGATTTGGGGCATGGTTCTGGGGCTGGCCGTGTTTAACGACTGGCCGGATTTTTGGGATATCGCGGGCGGCGCGGTGGTGATGTTCTGCGGGTTCTGGCTGGTGGTAGGTGAACGCTGGGCCTTGCGCCGGATCAAGGATCCCGCCCGGCCGCCGGGGACCTGATGTGAATACTATAATATTCACAGTATAGAAAAGAAATTTTGTACCGATCTATTCGATTCATAACTTTTTGTAGTATAATCCTCGCAGACGAAGAAAACGTCCTTACAGCGCAAAAAATTTATATGGGAAGGAGCCCCATTCAACATGAAAAATCCTTTTAATTATCTTAAAATTCGCACACGGCTGTTCATTATTCTTCTGGTTTTTCTGGCGCCCATCGCCATGACGATCCTGAGCTACAAGGCATTTCTGGATGAGCGGATTCATGTTTCGCGCGATGAGCTGGCCGGGATCGGTTTTATTTCATATCCGCTTGTTTTACTTAACGAGATTGCCGATTACCAAGTCTCAAGTTTAGGCGCGCAAGCTGGAAGCAGCGAAGCAAGAGTAGAAAAGGAAAAAGCGGAGGGCGGCATTGATGAGGCCTTTGCCGCGCTGGAGCAGGCTTATCAAACCAACGGCGCGCTGGTGAATATGGATGACCAGTCTTTGGTTGAAGCGGATGCGGTGCATTTGTCTATCGGCGCGTTGAAGGCGCAATGGGAAAGCATTAAAGCGGGGGCTGACCTGAAAACGGAAGTTCCGAAGATTCTTGAGAATTTGTCGGCTGTGATTGCCCGTGTCGGAGAGACATCGGGGATGATTTTGGATCCCGATCTGGATACGTATTCCCTGGTTTCGGTGATGACCGGCCATTTGCCAGCGACGCTTGGAAATCTGGCGACGATTAAATCCATGATGTTTACGATCTTGTCGCAAAATAATGGCATGATTCCAGCGGATAAAATACCTGAAGTGGCTGCGCAGCTGGGGTTATTTGAGAATGTCTATCTCGCAAAAATTAATGCGGACATGGACACAGTGTTTCGCGCCGACGCACAATATTACGATAAAAATGAGGACCTGCAGAAAACCGTTAAGCCGGCCTTGGATGAATATAATGATGGCGCACAACAATTCATCACAGCGACGAGAAATCTGATGAACGGGCAACAGATGAGCGTCGATTCCTATCTCGAGATCGCCGATTTGCCGCATGATGGTAGCGCTAATCTGGGCGAGGTCGCAGCTAAGGAATTGTATGACATGGTTGACGGCCGCGTACAAACTTTAGTCAGAGATGAGTATCTGGTCCTGGGCAAGGTGATAGGATCTGTATTGCTAGCGATTATCCTTTTCTTGCTGGTTGCGCAATCGATTTCCAAACCTTTGCAGATTGCGACACAATCACTCAACCAGCTTGCGCAAGGAAAGACCGATATCGAATTGGAACAACCAACTGGGCAAAACGAAATTGCGCAATTGTGGGAGTCGATGGGCAAGCTTTTGCTGACGGTCCGTGAATCCTTCTTCCAAAAACAGTTGCTGGAAGTGATGCCGTTTAATGTCATGTTTGCCGACCCGAAGAAAGGTTTTGAAATTACCTATCTCAATCAAAGCGCGCTAAAAACCTTGCGTAGTCTTGAGCATCACCTGCCGATCAAGGCCGATAAAATCAAAGGATCGTCATTTGATATCTTTCACAAAAATCCTGAACATCAGCGCAAATTGCTTTCCGATCCGAAAAATCTGCCAATCCGAACCAAGATAAAAATTGGCGATGAAATTATGGATCTGACGGTTTCGGCACTGATGGGGCCGGATGGTTCCTATATTGGGCCGATGGGTGCATGGGTTTTGGCTACGCATATGGTGCAACTGGCCAATGAATTTGAATCGAATGTCTTGAGCGTGGTTGAAGTCGTCAACAGCGCGGCAAGCGATATGAGCACCGCGGCGGGTTCCTTGTCCGGCACGGCGGAAAATACAGCCAAGCGCGCCAGCGTTGTGGCGACAGCCGCGAATGAAGCATCTTCGAACGTGCAAACCGTGGCTGCCGCGACCGAGGAGTTGAATTCATCGGTGGAGGAAATTGGCCGTCAGGTTCATCGCGCTTCGGAAATCGCAGCAGATGCTGCACGCGAAGCGGTGGATACCAATGCCAGCATGCAATCGCTGGCGCAGCACGCGGAAGAAATTGGCACCGTTGTGACTATGATCAATGAAATTGCCGAGCAGACAAACTTGCTGGCGCTGAATGCGACAATCGAGGCCGCGCGCGCGGGCGATGCAGGCAAGGGCTTTGCCGTCGTTGCCTCCGAGGTCAAAAATCTGGCGGCGCAAACCGCGCAGGCTACGCAGGATATTTCCACGAAAATCGCGTCTATCCAGACCGCGACGCAGGGCGCTGTGAACGCGATTGGCCGCATCAAGGATGTGATTGACAACATTAATCAAATTCAATCTACCATTGCCACAGCCGTCGAGGAGCAAAGCGCCGCGACCCGCGAAATCGCGCGGAACGTTGGTGAAGCTTCTGCCGGCACAGGCGAGGTGACATCGAATATTGTGGAAGTCACCAATGCATCACAAGCAACAGGCAATGCAGCGTCAAGCCTCGCGGAATCGGCGCAGCAGATGAAACAGCAAGCGGACAAGTTGCGCTCAGCTGTGCTTTCGTTCCTGGATTCGGTGCGCAAGGGTTAGATGGGGCTTAATTGACGCCGGAAATTTTCGCGCGCAGCTTGTTCCAATATTCCAAACGCTTTTTGATCTCGCGTTCGAAACCGCGCTCGAGTGGGTCGTAGAACGTTGCGCGGGCCATCGCGTCGGGGAAATAATTCTGGCCGGAAAATCCGTGCTCGGTATCCGGGTCGTATTGATAGCCCGCGCCGTAGCCTTCCTGCTTCATCAATTTCGTCGGCGCGTTGAGGATATGCTTGGGCGGCATGAGGGAGCCGTGTTGCTGTGCCGCGCCCTGCGCGCCCTTATAGGCCACATAAGCCGCATTTGATTTCGGCGCGGTGGCGAGATAGATGAGGGCCTGGGCCAGCGCCAGCTCCCCCTCCGGACTGCCCAGCCGTTCATAGGTCTGCCAGGCGGCCAGAGTGTGTGGCAAAGCCTGCGGATCGGCCAGGCCGATATCCTCCACGGCCATGCGCACCAAGCGCCTTGCGATATATTCCGGATGCTCGCCCCCCGCCAGCATCCGCGCGAACCAGTACAGCGCCGCATCGACATCCGAACCGCGCACGGATTTATGCAGCGCGCTGATGAGATTGTAGTGCGCGTCCTCGCCCTTATCATACAGCGGCGCGCGGCGCTGGACGATTTTAAGAAGAGCGTCGGTGTCCAGTGAGTTATCAGTAGCGAGTCGTGAGATAGGAGAAGAATCTTCCTTCTTGCTTCTCGCTACGCGCTTCTCGTGACGGGGTAAAGAAAACACCTGCTCCGCCATGGCCAGCAGGTAGCGCCCGTCGCCATCGGCAATGGCTTTCATGGTTTCACGTGCTTCGGGTGTGATCGGCAATCCGCGGCCTGAATCTTCCTCGGCACGCTGCAACAGTTTCTCCAGCGCCGCGTCATCCAGCCGCTTGAGCACCAGCACCTGCGCACGCGAGAGCAGCGCGGCATTCAATTCAAAGGAAGGATTCTCGGTGGTCGCGCCGATCAGGATAATCGTGCCGTCTTCCATCACGGGCAGGAACGCGTCCTGCTGCGATTTGTTGAAACGGTGAATCTCATCAACGAACAGCAGCGTGGATTTGCCATTACGGCGGCGCAGGCGCGCAGCATCGAAAATCTTTTTCAAATCCGCCACGCCGGTGAAAATGGCCGAGACCTGCTCAAAATGCAGATCGGTATGGTGTGCCAGAATGCGCGCCAGCGTCGTCTTGCCGCAGCCCGGCGGTCCCCAGAAAATTACCGATCCTATCCGCCCACCCACCAGCATCCGGCTAAGCGCGCCGTCGGGGCCCAGCAGATGGTCCTGCCCCACCACCTCTTCGATTGTCCGTGGCCGCAGCCGGTCAGGCAGCGGGCGTGTGCGATGATCCGCTTCAACATGCGGGGTTTCAAAGAGATCGGGCATCCCTCTAATCTAGAAGGTCTATGCCGGGTGTAAAGCCCTACATCCCTGGTCCGACTGGTTCCAGCTCGGGTCGTATGCGATGATGGCCCACGGGGTCGGCTTCCAGTGCTTTTGCGGGTTCGGAGGGCTTGAGGTCACTTTCTAATGTGTCTGCGATATAAGTATTGAAGCCTTCTAAGGGAGCGATCTTAAACGGCGCCTGATCTTTCTCCAGCGCGCTCTCTATTCTCCTAAGAAGGAAACGCAAATCGGCGGGTTCTGGATATTGTTCTTCCAGTTCCTGGGTCAAAGGTTTGAATTGTTCGGCGATCGCTTGCAAGTCCGATTTGCGTTCAGGATGAGTGTCCAGAAGTATGTGAAAATCAAAATCTGAAATTTTGGAAATATAAAGCTCCTTTTCCTGCATATTTCGCAAGACTTTTACAAGATCCGGGTCTTGTGCCAATTCCCGCATGCGCTCGATTTCGTCCTGCGACAAAGAACCGCCGACTTTTAATTTATCATTGAGCGCTTTCATTTCCTGAAATTCGGGAAGTTCCTTGGCTTCCTCCATCGCAGCTTTGAGGTCCTTGAAACCTTGTTTGATGGCCTCGAATTTTTGGTCTAGGACCGGATGATCTTGGAGGGCGCAAAGAGCTAAAAAACCCTCTTTCAGGGTTTCTATTTTACTTTGATCGCCATCGATTGATGGCGCCGTCAGGCAAATTTTATTAAGCTCGGGAGTGTCCAGATATTTCCGCAAAGTATGAATAAGGTCGGGTATTGTTTTGATCTGGTCCGTATTTGTCAAATCATATGCTATTGGTACAAAACCGTCTTTATTTTTTTCGAGCCAAGGCAACAGATTTGATCCTTGGTCCATGAGGTTAGTGAGGACCTCTTTCATAGCACCTATTTTTTCCAGAGATTGCAGTCGACGCTCCAGTTGTGCTGGCGTGATACCCAAATTTTTGGCCATCGCCTCAACAGAAAGATCCTTGCCCTCCATGTTGCGCAGCTTTCTCTCCACATCTGCCCCCAGGCCTATCTGTTCCATGAAGGCATTGATCTGCGGATCGCGCGGGGGTCGGATCGCAGGCGTGAAATTTAAAATTGTCGCCAGCTTGTTCCGGATGTCGCGCAAAGACTCTGCAATATCTTTCGGGTTATAGGTTTTCATTAAACCCCATAAAAAAGCGCCTTATTCAAAATTATTTAATTTTATGGTTAATATGGTTAAGAACGCGTTAAAATCGGATGAATGGTCCAGAACTTGACCTTGATGCCCGGAATGTGGGACATACGGGACCATTATGAATCTGGCGCAAAATCTGGCCTATACGCCCGACGTTGAAACCGCCACCGCAGCGGCGCGGGTGCGGATGCATGGGCATTATAAAGACGCGCATTGGCGCACGCTGGCGCCGTATATCGCCGCGATCAATCAACTCAAGAAAGACAAGAACGCGGTTATCCTGGCGCATAATTATATGACGCCCGATATTTTCTTCGGCGTGGGGGATATTGTGGGGGACTCTCTGAAACTGGCGCAGGAAGCGGCCAAAACGTCGGCGGATATGATCATCCAGTGCGGCGTGCATTTCATGGCCGAGACATCGAAGATTCTCTGCCCTGACAAGAAAGTGATTATTCCGGATGTGAAGGCCGGATGCTCGCTGGCGGAATCCATCACCGGCGCCGATGTGCGCAGGCTTAAGGAACAATATCCCGGCGTACCGGTGATTTCCTATGTGAACACGTCGGCCGATGTGAAGGCAGAAACTGATGTGTGCTGCACGTCGTCGAACGCGCTGAAGATTGTGAATGCTCTGGGCGCGCAGGGGCATGACACCGTCATCATGACGCCCGATAAATTCCTTGCCGCGAATGTGGCCGCACAAACCAAGGTGAAGATTATCATCTGGGATGGCGCGTGCATCGTGCATGAGCGTTTCACGGCCGAGGATGTGAAGCGCTTGCGCGCGCAGCACGGGCCGGATTTGAAAATCCTTGCGCATCCCGAATGCCCGCCGGAGGTGGTGGCGGAGTCGGATTTCCAAGGATCAACCGCGCAGATCAACGACTATATCAAGGCGCATAAGCCCGCCAAGGCCGTGATGCTGACCGAATGTTCGATGAGCGATAACGTGCGCGCGGAAAATCCCGAGGTGGAGTTATACGGTACCTGCCAGCTCTGCCCGCATATGAAGCGCATCACTTTGCCGAAAATTCTGCACGCGCTGCAGACCGAAGGGCCGGAAGTGGTGATTGATCCGGCCATTATCGAACGCGCCCGCAAGCCGATCGAGCGGATGTTGGCGTTGAGTTAGTGAAGCGGTTGTGCGGCTAAAGGGGATACAATCATTATTGTGTCCCCTTTGCCAATGTCCCGTGCTATAAAACCCTATGCACCCTTTGCTCATCGAAAATTTTGTTAAGAACGCGCTGCTGGAGGATCTGGGCCACGGGCGCGATGTCACCACGGATTTATTGATCGCTGGCAGCAAACAGGCCCGCGCCGTGCTGCGCGCCCGCGCGCCGGGGATTCTGGCGGGTTTGGTGCCGGCGCTCACGGCCTTTAGCCTCACCGATTCCGATTGCGGATTTACCGTGAATGCCAATGACGGGGATATGATCGGCCCGGATGAGGAGATTGCCATCATCGAGGGGCCGGCGCGGGCGATCCTGAGCGCCGAGCGCACGGCGCTGAATATCATTACGCATCTCGCGGGCATTGCAACATTAACGGCTGCTTATGTGCATGAAGTGCGCGGCACCGAGGCCCGTATCGCCGCCACGCGTAAAACATTGCCGGGGCTGCGGCTGTTTCAGAAATACGCGGTGGAAATCGGCGGCGGCGCTCCGCATCGGCATGGGCTGGATGACGCCATTCTGATCAAGGACAATCATATTGCGCTGGGCGGCGGGATTAAAAAAGTTCTGCAGGCGGCGCAGGAACAGGCCGGGCATATGCTGCGCCTCGCGATTGAAGTCGATAATCTTAAACAGCTGGAAGAGGTTTTGAAAATCGGCGGCGCAGATGTGATTTTGCTGGATAATATGGACATTAAAACCTTGAAAAGAGCTGTGAGCATGGCCAAGGGCGCGGTGGTGCTGGAAGCCAGCGGCGGGGTGGATCTTGATAACGTACGGGCCATCGCACAGACGGGCGTCGATGTGATTTCCGTCGGGGCCCTCACCCATTCCGCGCAGGCGCTGGATATCGGGCTGGATGTCGCATAGCACGATCACCGTTAAACTCACCCCCGGTGCGCGCAAGAATGAGATTACCGGTTGGGAGGCGGATGGCGCGGGCGGTCGCGTTCTTAAGGTTAAAGTCACCGCCATTGCCGAAAAGGGCAAAGCCAATCAGGCTTTAATTGACTTGCTGGCCAAGGAATGGAAACTCCCCAAATCCGCGATCACCATCCTGCGCGGGCAGACCGGACGGGTAAAGCAGGTGCAAATCCCAAAAAATGTTGACATATAATTGTGTATTTGGTAGTGTTAGGCAGATGTTATATATGAATCAAAAGAACAATGAAAAGCCTGGATCCCTTTGGTGCACATACTTGAAGGCGCTTATCCGGCAATTGCCCTGCGATCATCCAATTGTATATTCTACTCTTGATTATTTCATGACACAGGATGTCGCAAAAGAAGCACAAGCATTTATAGAACGGAACAACATCCCTTGTTTCGTTGAGGTCAGCAGCAATAGCATTGTATTTCGTCCCAGAACATTATCGGATTCTTTAAAACTTGCACTTGCATTGAAAGAAATGCACGCAGATGCCCAAGCAAAATGCGTTAGAAGATGTTTGAGTGCTGCGAGGCTCGGCTATAATTAACCGCCCCACTTGCCACCCCCTGTTAAACAGGGCATGATTCCGGCATGCGGTTGTCGGAAGATTTTATAAAATCTATTCGCTGGTTTGTGATTATCGCGCCCGCGATTGTGGGGATTTACGCCCTGTTACTGGTGGAGGTGAAGGACACGATCAAGCCGACGATGGTCGCGGTTTTATGCCTGGGCCTGTCGTTTATTCTGGGCACGGTGTGGAAATTCATGAAGGGCAAGATTTTGCTCGTCACGTTTGTGCTGCTGGGCCTGACGGGGATTGGCGCGCGCTATCTGGAGGAGTTTTTATATATTTATCTGGGATATATCTGGGAAGCACATATGGTGTTGAATTGGTGGATCCTGGCTTTTGTGATCGGCGTGCCGTCCATGTATCTGAGCTTCAAAACATTCAAGGAGTAAATCAATGAAAGAGCCCAAGCACAATGTGCATATCCGCACGGACCGTTTGATCCTGCGGGAATGGGAAGAAGGCGACCGCAAGCCTTTTGCGTCGATCAATGCCGATCCGATCATTATGGAGCATTTCCCGCGCCGTCTGGATGAGAAGGCCAGCAATCATCTGGTTGAGCGATTCCAAAAACATTTCAAACAGCATGGCTATGGCATGTATGCCGTTGAGTTGCAGGACAAGGGCGAGTTCATCGGCTTTGTCGGGCTGGAGCAGGTCGATGCGAAATTCCCCATCGCGCCGGCGGTGGAAATCGCCTGGCGCATCGATTACGGCCATTGGGGCAAAGGATACGCCACCGAAGCCGCGCGCGGCGTTTTGGCCCATGCTTTTTCCAAATTGGGATTGGACGAAG
>JAKLKY010000037.1 GCA_023150415.1 Alphaproteobacteria bacterium
TATCCTCGCCGACCGCGCCCGCACCCTGATGCCCCATGACCGCGTGCATATCCATATCGCGCAGGACGAGGCGCGGATGAATACACTTGCAGGGTTGATTTCGTTTTTTGCGCCTGATGTCCAGACGATTTTATTCCCGGCTTGGGATTGCCTGCCCTACGACCGCGTTTCGCCGCATCCGGATATTGTCGCGCGCCGTGTGGCGGCGCTGGCGCAGCTGCAGCTATGGGCGCAGGAGAGAAAGCGCGCGACGCGTCTGGTGCTCACGACCGTTAATGCCGTAATGCAGCGCGTCATGCCGCGCGATGTTCTGGCAGGATCGAGCTTGAGCGCACATGCGGGCGGCAAGCTGGACCTTACGCATCTGATATCTTATTTAAGCGCCAACGGCTATACGCGCACGCAGACGGTCCGCGAAGCCGGAGAATTCGCCCTGCGTGGCGGAATCATCGATCTTTTCCCGCCCGGGTTTGAGCAACCCCTGCGCCTAGATCTGTTCGGCGATACGGTGGAAACAATTCGTAGTTTCGATGCGGAGAGCCAACGCTCGCTCGGACATGTCAAAGATTTCACCTTGCACCCGGCGGCCGAATTTTTTCTAAATGAAGACAGCATCGCGCGGTTCCGCGCGGGCTACCGCCAGCATTTCGGCGTGACGCATGCATCCGATCCTTTATATGAATCCGTTTCACAAGGCCGTCGTATTGCGGGGATGGACCATTGGCTGCCGCTCTTTTATCCCGCGATGGAAACGATTTTCGATTACGCGCCCGGCTGCGGCATCAGCATGGACCATCAGACACAGACCGCACGGGAAGAACGCCTTGCGCAGATCGCGGATTTTTTCGAGGCGCGGCAGAATTTACATGGCGCCGGAAAAGCCGTACTGGGCGCGGTATATCATCCCTTGCCAGTGAATGCGCTGTATCTGGATGTAAGGGAATGGCTTAACAAAACACATGATGCTGAGACCTTTTCGCCCTTTGCCCAAAACGAATCCGACGCGCGCAAAGGCCGCGACTTCGCCGATATTCGCGCCGTACCGGGCGGGGATGTGTTTGCAGCGGTTGAAACATATATAAAAGATTTGCAGTCAAAAACTTTTCCCTCGCCGCGGGGAAGAGAGTTTAAGATCCTGATTTCTTCTTCCTCCGCGGGTGCGAAGGAAAGATTAAAAGGGCTTCTTGAAAACGCCGGAATCAAAAACCTAAAAGATTGTAGGTCTTTTGAGGACTTCAAAAAACTGGATTCCTCCGAGATCGGCCTGTGTATCGTCAATCTCGATCACGGCTTCATCGCGCCGGATCTGGCGGTGATCACCGAGCAGGACATTCTGGGCGACCGTCTTTCTCCCACCACACGCAAGCGCAAGCGCGCGGAGAATTTCCTGCGCGAGGTGTCATCGCTGAACGAAGGCGATCTTGTGGTGCATATCGATCATGGTATCGGTCGTTTTACGGCGCTGGAAACGCTGCAGGTCGGCAAGACACTGCATGATTGCCTGAAAATTGAATATGCGGGCGGCGACAAGCTCTATGTGCCTGTGGAGAATATGGAGGTGCTCAGCCGCTTCGGCGGCGAGGATGCCACCGTGCAGCTCGACAAGCTGGGCGGCGCGGGCTGGCAGGCGCGCAAGGCCAAAGCCAAAAAGAATTTGATGGAGATGGCTGACGCGCTTTTGAAAATCGCAGCGGCGCGGCAAATCCAGCGCGCGCCGGCGCTGGCGACCGAACAAAGCATCTATGATGAATTCGCCGCCCGTTTCCCCTATCAGGAAACGGAAGATCAAGACCGCGCAATCGTCGACGTGCTGGGCGATCTCTCCCGCGACTATCCCATGGACCGCCTGATTTGCGGCGATGTCGGCTTTGGTAAAACAGAAGTGGCCGTGCGCGCGGCTTATGTCGCGGCGATGAACGGCGCGCAGGTGGCGGTGATCGTGCCTACGACGCTGCTGGCGCGGCAGCATTACAAAACATTCGCGCAGCGTTTTGCGGGCACATCCATCCGCGTGGGGCAGATATCCCGCCTGGTGCCCGCGCGCGAAGCCGAACAGACTCGCGCCGGGCTGGAGGATGGATCAGTGCAGATCGTCATCGGCACGCATGCGCTGTTCGCGTCGCGGATTAAATTTGCCAATCTCGGCCTGCTGGTGATTGATGAGGAGCAGCGCTTTGGCGTTAAACAAAAGGAAAAGATCAAGGAACTTAAGGCCAATGTGCATGTGCTCACGCTCTCCGCCACGCCGATTCCGCGCACGTTGCAGATGTCTCTTACAGGCGTGAAGGAGATGAGCCTGATCACTACGCCGCCGGTCGATAGACTGGCCGTGCGCAGTTTCATCATGCCGTTCGATCCGGTGATCGTGCGCGAAGCCTTGTTACGCGAACGGCATCGCGGCGGCCAGTCGTTCTATGTATGCCCGCGCATCAAGGATATGGAGGAGATCGAGCAGACGCTCCGCGATCTGGTGCCGGAATTGAAATTCGTCACCGCGCACGGACAGATGAGCCCGGTCGAACTGGAAGAGCGCATGAACGCGTTTTATGAAGGGCAGTATGATATTCTGTTAGCCACCAATATTATCGAGAGCGGCATCGACATTCCCCGCGCCAATACCATGATCATCCACCGCGCCGATATGTTCGGCCTGGCGCAGCTCTATCAAATTCGCGGGCGGATCGGGCGCTCGAAGTTGCGCGGCTATGCGTATCTCACCTACGCACCCGGCATGGCCTTGAACCCGCAGGCGATGAAACGCCTTGAAGTGATGGAACAGCTCGACTCACTGGGCGCCGGGTTTCAACTTGCCTCCCATGACATGGATATTCGCGGTGCCGGGAATCTGCTGGGAGAGCAGCAATCGGGCCATGTCAGGGAAATCGGCGTCGAGTTGTATCAGCAGATGCTGGAGGAAGCCGTTGCCGCCGTGCGCGCCGGTACGGATTTTGAACGCGCGCCCGATACGCACTGGTCTCCCACCATTAATCTCGGCACATCCGTTCTGATCCCCGAGGATTACGTGCCCGATCTGTCCGTACGTATGAGCCTCTATCGCCGCTTGGCTGATTTAACATCACGTGACGAAATCGAAGCCTTCGCTGCCGAACTGATCGACCGGTTTGGCAAATTGCCGGCGGAGGTGAACAACCTTCTAGATATTGTGACTATCAAACAATTGTGCAAGCAAGCGGGCGTGAGTGTAATTGAAGCCGGGCCCAAAGGCGCCGTCATCACCTTCCACAACAACACACCGCCGGATGTGCCGGCGCTGCTGCGATGGATCACCGAACGCGGTGGCACCGTCAAACTCCGCCCCGACCAGAAACTTTCTGCCCCCCGCGGCTGGGAAAAAATGGAACACCGGGTGAAGGGGGTGAAGCAGTTGTTGGGGGAATTGGCAGGTTTAGCTACTAAATAATAAACATTGACAGAACGATTAAATCCCTGCATCTTCTGTTAATTGGAGATAGACATGACGCGAGATGACATAAAGAAAAAACTTATTCAGTTGAAGCGGAAGTGGGCAACCGGCATTGATGGGATTGCTCATCGACTTTGTACTTCTAATAATACTGTGTTAGACATTGTATCCCGCGATAAATGGCCAAATTTTAACCACACTGGACGAAAAACAAAGGTTTGGGCAACAATAATAGGGCGTATGGCCAAAGCGTGTGATGGGCAAGACGCTAATTTGCAAGAGTGGTTTTCTGCCTTCGGTCTTCCAGCCACGGAGGAATTACTTAGGATCGCAAACGATGCGAATCTTAGTGAAGGTCAGAGAAGTAAAAATAAAGTTAACAAGGTAGTTATTCAATTCTCAGCAAATGCCGCATATCCAAATGAAGTCTTGGAAACATTACTGAAACAGCAGTGGGCTAAAGCAATCAAAATTTCTAATGATCAAGCAAGAATATTTATAGACAGCCAAACAACAGCCGTCCGTAAACCAACCCAGGATTGGCTCCTCGTACGTGACAATGGAAATGGCAGCGCATCGATCACAAATCTTCCGTCCATGGACCCACAGGAAGTGATCAGTTATTTTCTCGATAAAAGGCTAAAAGAAGCTGTTGCATCAATGCACCCCACTCAACCATCCCAATGAGATTTTAGGAGTTCAGCTAAGGTATGATCTTTACTCCTACACTTTAAAAGCGTTAATCTTCATCATTGGAGTAATCATGTCCCGTGCCTATCTCGAATCGAAAATCAAGGAAGCCCTGGTTCAGGCCAAGGGTAACGAGACGCGCGCGCGCGCGGCGATTGCCGCGTTGGCCAAGGATGATCATAAGCTGCTGTACGCGCTGGCCGGGCCGCATCTGAACGGGATTGTGGCGTATAATGTCGAGCGTGTGGCGTCGGGCCGTGCCGACAAGCTCCCGCCGCAGTCATCCAAAGCACCCGCATCGGGCAAGAAACAGGGCAAGGAGGATTTCGGCCTGGAGATCCTCAAGGCCCTGGCGGGCAATTCTGGCGCTGTGTTCGGCTTTGATAACGGAACGCCCCTCAAGCGCAGCGGCGCTTCGGCCGGCCATGTCAACGCCCTGAAACAAATCGCGGCCAAGAGCAAAGCCAAGCCGAAAAAGTAAAAAACTTGCACTATTGTCATAGATATGATATTTATAATGTCATATTAAAAATAGGATAGGCACAATGTCAAGAATTTCACTTCCAACAGCAGAGGAAATTGGCGGTATGCTTCATGGTTGGCCCGTTATTCTGGTCTATCCTAAGGATATCCCTCATCATCGTCCGTCGGCATTTCATCCATATTCCGAAAGTGAATTGGCAGATCGCACCGAGTATCTGCGTAAACAAATAATCGAGCAAATTCCTTATATTGGAACACTTGATACCGACGATATGTCGGAAAATATAAAACTCATCGCTGGTCATTTTGGCACAGCCGCACTTATTATGAACAGCCTTTCTGGCCCACGTTTATTAATGCTTATGCCGAGCAAGACAACTCAACCAAGGACAAGCCTGTCCAATGAGATTTCACTCCCAATTTTTGGTCAATTTAGTGGAATACCAAAAGATCACCAAGATTATATTGAGGTCTTGCATGAAATTGGACATTGTCAGGCAAGAAATGAAAGGGTTAGTTTCCAAAATCCTTACCAAGAAGAACTTTATGCTGATACGTTTGCTATAAATTCCTATCTTGACGCAGGCGGAAGTTTAAAGACAGCTAAAGACTATATTTTGAAGCGCGCGCTTGTTGCTCTTTTTACGCCTTCTCCCCGCTATTGGCTCGCGCAAAACTTGGCTGCGAGATTCATTGACAATCGTGAAGAATCTCATGGCTATGAGGATGTTTGGCTGCAAGGCCTCGAATTAAAGACTCGTCTAAATAAAATTATGAATAGCTTTACTTCTCTCTGCTCCGTCGAACCTGAAACCAATTACGACAGCAATGGCGATGAGGATAGCCCCACTATAAGGAAGCGAATCCTGACTGAATATTCACTGGGCGATGATGAACGCGGAATTGCAGAGCAATTAAAACCTTTCCGTGTTTCCTATGACACTTTCACCAATGAGCATATAGATATTCACATCAAACCTAGAGTTGAAAGTTTTCTATTTAGAATGTTCAAGGCTTTAGAGATCGTTATTAGAAGATCACCGGCTTGCAGTGAAGTAAAATCTTTAGGCGTTCTAGCGATACACGGTGCCGTCAGATTCATGCCGAATTATGTTCCTTGCCATTATATTCCCACGACTGCATGTGATCATCAATCGCCTTCGCCGGGCTAATCTCAGGATTCAGATTCCCGCACAATCGCTTATTAAGACTGGCATTTTCTGAGTTATTTAAGTTACAAATATCCATGCTTAATGTATTTAGATTAGATTGCTTCCCCGGCTGGACGATCATCAAAAATTTTCCGCAGGACGCGTCGCCGCGCCGCTATTATCGCGCGGAGAAGAACGGGCGCAGCGCCATCATCATGGATGCGCAACATCTTGATCCGCAGGAATTCAGGGATTTCATCGGTGTGGGGCAGTGGCTGCGGTTATTAGACTTGCGCGCCCCGGAGATTTACGCTGCGCAGGAAGAAAAACAAATCATCCTGCTGGAGGATTTCGGCGATCTGTCGATGAAACAGGCTTTGCTGCAGGGCGCTGATGCGATGGATTTATACGGTAAGGCACGCGATATTTTGCGATGCCTTGCGCAGAATATCCCCCCCCACCCGATGCCTGCGGCATCTTCCCTCCCCCCTGCGGGGGGAGGGTTAGGGTGGGGGGGCTCACTCCCGCTCTATGAGCAAACCCGCGTGCATGAATGGCGGCGGCTGGTAGTGGATTATTACCTGCCCGCAGTCACACATAAAATTGCTGCACCTGATCTTGTGCAACAATTTTTGGATTTGTGGGTCAGTATTGAAAAAACCTTGCCACCCTGCCCCCGTGGCTTCCTGCATATGGATTTCCATGTCGAGAATTTGATGGTTCTACCCGATGGTACGCTGGGCATCCTCGATTTCCAGACGGCGGCGATCGGGCCGTTGGGCTATGATATGGGCAACCTGGCCTTTGATATGCGTCATGACGTGCCGGCCCCGGTGCAGCAATTTTTGCTGCAATCCTGCGACGCCGCGCTGCGCCCATGGGTAAGGATCCTGGCCACCCAGTTTCACGGGCGGTTGTTGGGCCAGTGCGTCCGCTGGGCGCTGCGGGAGGGCAAGCCGCAATATCTGCAATATATTCCGAGGCTTGAGAATTATATGCGCGACGCGCTTAAAGAGCCATTATTTGCCCCTCTAAAAGCTTTTTTTGATAAGCTAGACCTTGATTTTCAAGGCCTTGGTGCGATAAAACCGGAACGGCTACGGCCATTGATTGCTACCGATGCACCATAAGGAAAGAACCATGTCTTTGATCGCCCAGCGCTTACCCGACGCTGGCCGTCACACGCAGAACGCTTGAGCTCAAGACCGCGGGCGTGGATGTTATAGGCCTGGGCGCGGGGGAGCCCGATTTCGACACGCCCGATTTTGTGAAGCAGGGCGCAATTGACGCGATTAATCGCGGTGAAACGAAATACACAGTCGTCGACGGCACCCCTGCGCTGAAAGACGCGATCATCGCCAAATTCAAGCGCGACAACAATTTGACCTACACGCGCGATCAGATCACCGTCGGCAACGGCGGCAAGCAGGTGATTTTCAATGCGCTGATGGCCAGTGTTAACCCCGGCGATGAGGTGATCATTCCCACGCCCTATTGGGTATCGTATCCGGATATGGTCATACTGGCGCAGGGCACGCCCGTATTTGTCCCTTGCCCGCAGGACAATCAATTCAAGCTTCGGCCACAGGATCTGGATGCTGCCATCACCAAACGTACGAAATGGGTAATTTTAAATTCTCCCTCCAATCCAACCGGCGCAACATACAGCGAGGCGGAGATTCGCGCGCTGTGCGATGTGCTGCTGCGCCATCCGCATGTCTATATTCTCAGCGATGATATTTACGAGCACGTCATGTATGACGGGTTCAAATTCTTTACGCCCGCTCAGGTGGAACCCAAACTCTACCCTCGCACACTGACCATGAACGGCGTATCCAAAGCCTACTCCATGACAGGTTGGCGTATCGGCTATGCTGGCGGTCCTGCTGAACTAATTAAAGGCATGGGTATGATGCAGGGACATTCGACAACCAATCCTTCGTCCATTTCACAAGCCGCTGCGGTTGCAGCCCTGAATGGTGATCAATCCTTTCAGAAGGAATGGTGCAATTCCTTCAAACAACGGCGCGACCGCGTGGTGGCGCTGCTAAACGAATGCGAGGGGCTAAGCTGCCTCAAGCCCGAGGGCGCGTTCTATGTGTATCCGTCCTGCGCGGGCGTCATCGGCAAAACGACGCCGGAAGGAAAAATCATCCAGACCGATGAGGATTTCGTGACCTATCTTCTGGAATCCGTCGGCGTGGCCTGCGTGCAGGGTGCAGCCTTCGGCCTGTCGCCGCATTTCCGCATTTCCTACGCCACGTCGATGAAAAACCTGGAAGAAGCCTGCGCCCGCATCAAAAAAGCCTGCGCGGCGTTGCAGGGCCAGGCAAAGGCGGCTTAAGCAATTTTTCTTCTTCGCAGCCGCCGCCAGAAGGGGGGTTTTTTGCGCCGTCCCTCATAAACCTGCACCAGAAGATTGCACAGGCGGTCGAACGTGGCCTGATTTTCTGCAATTGTGTCCTGCGCAAAATAGCGCATGGCGGCGATGTTTTCAGGGCTGGCATCATCGATCTGTAGGCTGGGGACACGGGCGGGGGCAACGTCGCGCAACATGGATTTATTGAAGACGAAGAGATCTTCGCCCAGATCGCGCCGGAAACTTTCCACCAGCGCGGTTTCACTGGCGTGGAACAAGATGCTGATGAGCGGCAGATCATTCACCGGGTCCACCACGCCAAGCCCGCCATAGCGGTTCCAGTCATCCTTGGCGAAGGAGCGCAGATTATGCCCCGTTCCCAGCAGAATCATGATCACACGCGTGTTCTTGGGCAGATGATGGCGGATCGCACCGTGATAGGTGACGCAAGGATTCGAGAACACACTGCCGTCAATACCTGTGTAATCCACGCGGCCAAGCTCGCCAGGGTAATCGACGCTGAAATTGTGGCTGGGAAAATAGGTTGGCGCAGCGGTGCTGGCCTGAATCGCATCGCGAAGCCGGACTTTAGGCGCGCGGAATTGCGGGTCCATGCGCATGGTCTTTAACCATACGGCAAAGCCACCTTGATCGACAAAATTGTTTTTTATCAGTGGTACCGGCGCATCATCGGATTGCAGCATATCTTCGGGCCGGCGCAGGGAATCGCCGTCCAGATTATAGAAGGGAATGATCAGGCTTTTGAGCGTTTGATCAAGATGCATATTCCCGAACAGTTTTTGCATTGCCTGTCCCATATATGTAGGATCGTAATGGCCGTTGCGGAAAACTTTACGCAGGCGATCACTCTTCATGGTGCGATTGTTGAGATCATGGATCAGGCCACGAAAATCGCGGAAGCGGTCGCGTGGGAAAATGTTCGCGCCTTCACGCTCGTAAAACCGCACCATGTCAGCGGCCGCATATTTCGGCCGCGCGGGATTGTTGGGATCGGGGATATTCAACGCAGCATTTAAAATAGACCCCGTAGACGGACCAGTAAACACATCCACCAGGTCCACCATCGCCAGCCCGGTCGTTTCTTCAATTCGTTGCATCAGATGCGCGGGCACCAGCCCACGCATGCCACCACCGTAATTATAAAGAACAACAACTGTGTTCCTGGGTTTTCGTGTCGATTTTAGCTTGAGCTTCATAAATACAAGGAAAAAGGTGAGAGAACATTTTCCCTTATCTTAGCTCGCCAAAGCGCTGGAAGCCAGAAGTTTCATAAAGCTCGATGGCGGCGATCATTGTTTCTCGCACATCAAGATTAATCACAGAAAATCCTTCCTTGCGGGCAACGTTTTCAGCTTCGCGCAGCAACTGCCTAGCCAAACCATGACCGCGTGCCCAAGGCGCAACAAAATTTGTTGTAAGCTGGACAGCGTGCGCCTGTGCCTCGTTATTCACCGTCGGTTTAATTAATTGGCAAGTGCCACAAATTACGCCATCCAGACGCGCCACAAGCAAGATACGCGACGGCATCGCTACGACACCTTGCCAGAAGCGCTCAAGAATATCGCGCGATGGAATATGTGTCCATCCAAAGCCACCCCCGCCAACGATTGCAGCATCGGTCGCGTCGCAAAGATCGTTTAAATCGTTCGATGTAAAGGCAATCAGACGCTCAACTTTTGGAAGCGGCTTGAGTGATTGGAGATTGCTTTCGGTCATGATTTCTTATTCCCCTCTATTCATTTTACAACGAAATCAACCCTAAGATGGCGATCTTTTGTGCTGTGCTGCAAAAAAAATTGATTTCAATCTTGGCTAGAGCCCCATCGCATAGCGTGAGAAAAAGCGCTTGGCCGGTGGCACAGATCCGACCAGGCGTAATCCAGCCTTGCGGATCACTTTTAGGCCCGGGAAGTCATTGGAAAACAGCCGTACCAAGCCATCTGTTGCGGCCAGCATAATTGTATTATCTGCCCTGCGGGCCGCTTCATACGCGTTTAAAATATGTTCTTGGCCAAGATCCTGCCCCTTTTTATGCGCAGCGACAAGAAGTTCAGCCAGTGCTTTGACGTCGCGAAAGCCCATATTCAGTCCTTGTCCCGCGATCGGGTGCATGCCATGCGCTGCATCAGCGATCAACGCCACACGCGGCGCTATATAGGATGTGGCATGAATAAAATTAAGCGGCCATGCCTGACGGCGTCCGCTGATGCGTATGCTGCCGTATTCTTTTGGACATCGTGCCGCAAGCGCGAGGTTAAATGCTGCATCTGACAGCGTCATGCGCGAAGCTTTATGAGCTTTTTTGTGCTCGGTGAAGACAATTGCGGAACGATGATTCCCCTCTTCATCATCATTTAACGGCAAGATCGCGAACGGACCATCAGGCCAGAAATGCTCGACCGCCTTACCATGATGTGGGTGTTCATGCACGACATTACAAATCACAGCACATTGATGATAATCCCAGCGCCGCTCGGGACCATCCATCCAGGCGCGCACGAAAGATTCACGACCATCAGCGCCAATAATCAAACGCGCCTGCACTGATTTTCCGTTCTTTAAAACGATACGCACCACATCGTCTTCATGAAGCAGGTCCAAAACCTGCATCGGTGCGATATGATCCACAGTCTTTAGCGCAAGCACACGATCAAGCAAGACTTGCCGCAGATCAGAATTATCCACAATCCAGCCAAAAGCGGGCTTATCAAGATCCTTACAGTCAAAATTCAGCAGTGTAGGCGAGGACCCGTCTCGAATATCGATGGATTTGATAGGGCAGGCTTCCTGCTTTAATTTTTGCCAGATCCCGGCTTCCTTTAAAATCAGGTGTGATCCGTATGATATCGCTGTGGTTCGCAAATCGTCCTTGCGGGTTTGCGTTGGGTCAGATCCATCAATGCATACAACATTAATGCCTGCCTGGCCCACCATACTGGCCATGGTCAAACCGGAAAGGCCGCCGCCGATAATTGCAACATCATATTTCTGTTGGTGTTTTTTCTTGCGGGTCATGGAATGGCTTGCATCCGATTAAAAATTGTTATGCCATGTTGTATAGGAACGGTCAGGAAAAAGGGAGTCCTTTTATCCATGAAAATGGTTGTGGCGATTATTAAACCTTTCCGCTTAGAAGCCGTGCGAGAGGCCCTACATGCCGTAGGCGCACGAGGTCTGACGGTAACAGAAGTCAAAGGTTTTGGCCAACAAAAGGGCCATACCGAAGTCTATCGCGGGGCTGAGTACACCGTTAATTTCTTGCCCAAACTGAAAATTGAGGTCGCTATCAATAATCATTTGGAGGACGCTGTCGTTCAGGCCATCCGAAATGCGGCGAATACAGGTCGTATCGGAGATGGCAAAATTTTCATTTATGAACTTTCACATGCTGTGCGGATCCGCACAGGGGAAGATGGAAGCGATGCCCTCTGAGCTTATGATCATGTTTCTGGGACTCCTTGCGGTTTTGGTTGTGCCAGGCTTTGCCATGATCGAAGCGGGCATGGCCCGTGTACAAAACTCATCCTTGGCCTGCTTGAAGACCGCGATGATTTTCGCGCTAGCGGGTGCCAGTTATGCCCTGTTGGGGATGAACATCGCACAACACGGATTGATTAGCGGCATTCTTGAGTTTATAAGCCTGGTATTCGGCGCAGACGCACCATCGCCTGAATTCTTTTTTCAGATGTTACTGGCCGTCACAGCCTGCCTCATCATAGCCGGACCCGTGGCGGAACGCGTTCGCCTGTGGCCGTTACTCTTCTTTTGCTGCATTTTCGCAGGCGTGATTTTTCCTGTGCTGCAAGATCTTTTCATCACGCAGAATTATCTAGGTGGTCTCGGATTTTCCGATCTGGGCGGTGTGAATTTGATGCACATGAGCGCAGGCATCGCTGCACTCGTGGCGGTAAAAATTGCGGGTCCCCGGCCCAGCCGTTATGCCGATCCGCAGAATTCTCAGGCCCAGGATCATGCTCTGCCCGGAAATAATATGCCGTTGGCAGCTCTTGGGACATTTTTGCTTTGGATCGGGCTGACAGCACTACACAGTGGCGCTTATTTTCTGCAGGATCTGACTTTCGAAACCGCCCAGCTTAGCCGCACGATTTTAAACGCTTATCTCGGCTCCGCGGGGGGAGCGATTGCGGCATTTTGGTTATTGACCTTTCGACATGGCAAGGCCGATCTAACGCTGGTTTTCAATGCGATGCTGGCCGGGTTGGTATCCACCGCGAGTATTTCGATTGTTGCTTATCCGCTCCTTGTTTTCATCATTGGGGGAATTGGCGGAATTTTATGCCTTATTACAGTTTCTTTTCTCGACCGCTTGCGACTCGATGATGTAACCGGAGCAATTTCTATTCATGGCGTTGGTGGTGCCTGGGCGATGCTTGTGGCTATTGCTTTTAATATTAGTGGAATTTTGGGGCAAATTGCCGGATTGATTCTCATCACTATGCTAGCCGCTGGCCTGAGCACCATCGTGTTGATTTTGATCAAAGCATCCATTGGTCTATGTTGCAGCGAGCGCGCCTCGCGCCACGGCCAGGATGCTGAGGAAGTCGGTGTCCAGGCCTACCCGCAGTTTGAGATTCGTCGAACCGGCTTTTGATACAGGTAGCTTTCTGTTATGGCCTTGCCGTCGCTATCAATTACTTTGCTACGCCAGCGTAACTTTCGTTATTTGCTACTGACGCGCATGCTTGTTTTCATGGGATTGCAAGCGCAAGCAGTAGTTGTTGGTTGGCAAGTTTATTCCCTGACTGGTAGTGTTCTCCTTCTTGGATTGACAGGTCTGGCTGAGGCTGTTCCGGCTTTATTGGCTGCGCTTTATGCAGGTTATATTGTTGATCATGCGCCTCTGCGAAGAACCTATCTTCTTTGCCTGCTGGCCCTGTTTGGAAATACACTGATCCTGCTCGTTGTGACCGGAGGGACATTGCATCTGGCTGATCATTTTGTCTTGATCGCATTGTTCAGCGGGGTTTTCTTTTCCGGTCTTGCGCGCAGTTTCGTCATGCCCACCACGTTTTCTTTGGTTGCTCTGATTGTACCACGCGCCGATATGGCCTCGGCTTCATCATGGCAAACCGCCGCTGCGCAGATGGCTATGATCGGTGGACCCTCTTTAGCAGGAATTACTTACGGTATAAGCGGTGCTAGCGGCGCCTGGCTATTTGTCACGGCATTAATGGCGCTCAGCCTTTGGACAGGCTCGCGCATTGATATTAATAATAACGACAATAACAGCAAGCGGCCGCCCGCATGGGAGAGCATCAAGCAAGGTTGGCGTTTCTTGCTGCATAACCGGACTTTGCTTTCGATCATGTCGCTGGACATGCTCGCTGTTTTATTTGGTGGCGCAGTGGCTATATTACCTGCATTTGCGCATGAAATTTTACATCTTGGCGCTGGAGGTTTAGGTATATTGCGCGCGGCGCCAGCGTTGGGCGCCATTTTAACCGCGCTGTTTTTTGCGCTGATACCTATGCGCTTGATTACAGGCTGGCGCATGTTTTTGGTTGTAGCAGGTTTTGGCCTGAGCATGGTGGGTTTTGGCCTGAGTACCACATTGTGGGCAGCCGTGCTGTTTCTTGCTCTGAGCGGCGCATTCGACAGCGTCAGCATGGTTATCCGAGGAACGCTAATGCAGATTTTAACACCAGACGACATGCGCGGAAGGGTTTCTTCCGTGAATTCTATGTTTATAATTTCTTCAAACGAGATCGGTGCGTTTCAGTCTGGCGTGATGGCGGCTCTGATCGGATTGGTGCCATCGATTATTTTCGGCGGCGCAGGCACATTGATTGTCGTTGCAGTAACGGCCTGGCTTTCACCTGGATTTCGCAAGCTGCGCGTTGACACGTAACTAGGCGCGCAGCTTGCGCAAACATGCTTCAGCACTGGAAAATTCGACATCGCTTGGCTTGTCTTCGATCTGCAATTCCTTGACCATGCCGTTTTCAACGATCATCGAATAGCGGCGTGAACGCGTACCGAGCCCCAGCCCAGAGCCATCAAAATCCATGCCAATCGCTTTGGTGTAGGCAGCATTTCCATCAGGCACGATTGTGACTTTGCCTTCTGCTCCCAGGACTTCGCCCCAGTGTTTGGCGACGAAAGGATCATTGACGGTGATGCACAAAATTTCGGCAACGCCAGATTTTTTAATGTCTTCAGCATTGCGTATATAACCGGGCAAATGTTTCTCCGAACAGGGCGGCGTGAATGCGCCAGGCAACCCAAAAATAATCACTTTCTTGCCTGCGATGCGGTCAGCAATGGAGATATCTTCCAACCCATTGGGGCCAAGCATTTTAACTGTAAGGGATGGGATTCTATCCCCGGGTTTTATGGTCATGTCTTGCTCCTGGTTCTTTTGCTTAAGATTATGGTCACGGCTTTGTTATAGACACTTTGTTATAGACACTTTCCGCGCAGTTGTCATGTGTCGCAGGAGAGCGTATGATAGCACAGCAATTCGAGGCCCGATCATGAGTTCACTTCAACCTATTGCCACTGTCTTTGGCGGCACCGGATTTATCGGCCGCCAGATTGTGCGCCAACTCGCGCAGCGCGGCTATATCGTCAAGGTCGCTACGCGCATGCCGGAGCGCGCGTATTTTCTCCGCCCCTGTGGCACCGTCGGGCAGGTTGTGCCCTTTGCCTGTCGGCCCAATGATCCTCAGAGCCTGGCCGCCGCAGTTGCGGGGTCGGACGTGGTGATTAATACAATCGGCATTTTATACGAGCGCGGACGACAAACCTTTCATGCTGCGCATGTGGAAATTCCTGCTGCGATCGCCGCTGCGTGCACCCGCGCCTCGGTGAAATATTTTGTGCATTTTTCTGCGCTGGGCGTTGAACGTTCTGCAGCAAAATATGCACGTTCAAAAATTGCTGGTGAAAAGGCGATCTTACAGTATTTTCCGAATGCCACAATTCTGCGCCCAAGCCTGGTGTTCGGCGAGGATGATAATTTCTTTAACCGCTTTGCGCGACTGGCGCAGTGGCTACCAGGACTGCCCTTGATCGGTGGCGGCTTTACAAAATTCCAGCCTGTTTATGTAGGCGACCTTGCAACCGCTGCGATGGCTGCGCTGAAGCCCAGGTGCCAAGGCCAAATTTATGAGCTGGGGGGGCCAGAAATACTTGATTTTAAAAAGATTTTTGAACGCATATTTGAATTTACAGGTCAGCGCTTGTTATTCCCGCTTCCCTTTGGGCTTGCTCTCGTCCAGGCCTGGTTTCTGAATTTGCTGCCGGAGCCCTTGCTGACACCAGACCAGGTTGAATTGCTCAAGACTGATAATATTGTAAACTATCAGGCCTTATCTTTTAAAGATTTAGGTATTCAGCCAACGGCACTTGGCGTGATTTTGCCGCGCTATATGGAGAGTTACAGGCCGGGTGGGCGTTTTGGCGCACTGCGGACAGCCGATGGTGCGGCTGATGCATAATGCTTGACCGCGGGGTCATGCTTGCCTATATCCGATACGGAAGGTATTCATGCGCTTCATTCCTATTATTTTCCTGTTGTTTGTGTTCACAGCCACAGTGCGGCCAGTTCAGGCTGCAAATTCCGCTGCGATTGCTGCTGTCGTTAATGCGGATGCCATCAGCGTAAGTGATGTGCATGATCGCATGCATATGCTGATTGTTTCCTCAGGCTTGCCACAAACGCCGGAATTTAAAGAGAAAATGTATCCGCAAGTTCTCAATGCCCTGATTGATGAGCAGCTCAAGCTGCAGGAAGCGGGCAAACAAGATATCACGATCAGCGATAAGGAAATCGAAGCTGGCTTTGAGGATATCGCCAAGCAAAATAATTTACCTATACCGCAATTCGAGGCCATGATCAAAAATGCAGGGATTAACCGCAAAACCATGGAGGCGCAAATCCGCGCGCAACTGTCCTGGAACAAAATCATTCAAAAGCGTATCCGCCCCCAGGTCAATATCAGCGAGAGCGATATTGATACTTATCTGGAACGCCTAGAGCAAAACGCGGGCAAGACACAATATCTGGTAGGGGAAATCTATTTGCCGGTCGATAGTCCCGGCAACGAGCAGGAAGTCAAGGCGCTGGCAGACCGACTGAGCAGTGAAATTCGCGGTGGCAAAGTTCCCTTTCCTCGCGTGGCGCAACAATTCTCGCAAGCGCCCGGTGCGGCGCAGGGCGGTGCGCTGGGATGGATTCAAGAAGGACAACTGGAGCCTGAACTGGATGAAACATTAAGAACTCTTCAGCCGAACAATGTCAGCAATCCAATACGTACCGCTGATGGTTATAATTTACTGTTCTTGCGGGAGGTGCGTGCACTTACGCCGGAGAATTTGCCAAATCGGGAACAGGTTATGCAACGCCTAGGCATTGAACGCATGGACCGCCAACAGCGCCGCTATCTCATGGATTTACGCGCTGCTGCGTTCATTGACACGCGTATGAGCGCAGAAAATTCAGAAGTGCGTGGCACAAAGTCCTGAAGATCCATTGGCACATTTGCCACCCCTGCGCGATGTCATCGCGCAATATGACTTGCGCGCGCAAAAGAGCCTAGGTCAGAATTTTCTTTTAGATAAAAATATCACCGATAAAATTGCCCGTCTGGCAGGCGATTTGAGAGATGTCCATGTTTTTGAAATCGGCCCAGGACCAGGCGGATTGACACGCAGTTTACTGCGGTCGGGCGCACGCCATGTCACAGCTGTTGAGTTTGATCCGCGTGCCATTCGTGCCTTGCAGCAGCTTAAAGAAGCTGCAGGGGAAAGATTAGAGCTTGTTCAAGGGGATGCGCTGGCGATTGATCTTATTTTCGTTTCTCCTCCGCCGCGCGCAATCGTTGCTAATCTTCCTTATAATATTGCCAGCGTTTTGCTCTTGCGCTGGCTGCAGCAAATTCGCAGCAATCCCCAATCATTTTGCAGTATGACCCTGATGTTCCAAAAGGAAGTCGCCATGCGCCTCACCGCTGCGCCAGGTAGTAAGGATTACAGTCGCTTATCAGTCATGGCGCAGTGGCTGTGCCAGATCAAACGCGTTTATGATCTGCCGCCCACAGCTTTTACACCACCACCCAAAGTTTCTTCGAGCGTGGTGCATTTCGTGCCCCGCATAATGCCTGCCGCTGCGCCGTCTTTTGAAGCCATGGAGACAGTGACTGCCACAGCCTTCGGCCAGCGCCGTAAGATGATCCGCAATACGCTTAAGGAC
>JAKLKY010000038.1 GCA_023150415.1 Alphaproteobacteria bacterium
TTAATGGCGGCTTGCCCTTTTCAAGAAAAGCATAAAGCCGCATCTCTGGCAGGTTGATAACGATACCCTCGCGCGGCGCGTCGGGCAAAATGTGGCGCGTTGGAATTGTGACTTCTACGCCTTCGCCCGGCATCCAGGGATCAATATTCGGGTTGGCCGCGCGCAGCTCAACAAAACCAAGATCATAATCGCGCGCCATGTAAACAAGCGTATCTTCAAAACTTGTCTTATGCGCCTGCATGTTGCCCACATAGGCATCTTTAAAACCCGCCTGCGCCGCAATTGGCACACTCAGTGCGAAACACATAACGGAATTAAGAAGAACGGCCCGGATCATCAGCAGTTACTTACAGCACTTTTTCTAAATTTTCCACGATCTTTGCTAAAAATTCTTCTGTCGTCAGAAATTTCTGCTGCGCGCCAATCAGTACGGCCAGGTCCTTGGTCATATCACCCGATTCCACGGTTTGGATACAAACGCGCTCCAGCGCACCCGCAAAGTTCACGACATCCGGCGTAGCATCAAACTGGCCGCGATATTTCAGACCCTGACTCCAGGCGAAGATAGAGGCAATCGGGTTCGTCGAGGTCGGTTTTCCCTGCTGATGCAAACGATAATGGCGTGTGACGGTTCCGTGCGCAGCCTCGGTTTCCACGCAATTGCCATCGGGTGTCAGCAAAACGGAGGTCATGAGCCCCAATGAGCCAAACCCCTGCGCCACCACGTCCGACTGCACATCGCCGTCATAATTTTTGCACGCCCAAACCATGCCGCCTTGCGACTTGATCGCCATGGCCACCATGTCGTCGATCAGGCGGTGTTCGTAGGTCAGGCCCGCTTTATCGAATGCAGCCTTAAATTCCGCATCAAAAACATTTTGAAAGACCTGCATAAACAGCCCGTCATATTGCTTTAGGATCGTGTTCTTGGTGGACAGATAAACCGGGTATTGCCGCTGCAGCCCATAGTTAAAACAGGCGCGGGCGAAGCCGCGGATGGAATCCTCCAGATTATACATCGCCATCGCCACGCCGGGGCCGGGGAAGGTGAAAACATCGATGCTTTGCGCCACGCCGCCTTCAGGCTCATAGACCAGCTTCAGCTTGCCGGGGCCGGGGATCTTGATATCGGTGGCCTTGTATTGATCGCCAAACGCATGCCGGCCCACGATAATTGGCTTCTCCCAGCCCGGCACATAGCGGGGGATGTTCTTGCAGATAATCGGCTCGCGGAAGACTGTACCATTGAGGATATTGCGGATCGTGCCGTTAGGCGATTTCCACATCTGTTTCAGGCCGAATTCCTTAACCCGTGCCTCATCGGGCGTGATGGTGGCGCATTTGACGCCGACGCCGAAGCACTTGATGGCATTGCCCGCGTCGATG
Organism: Alphaproteobacteria bacterium; assembly: GCA_023150415.1. GTDB lineage: Bacteria > Pseudomonadota > Alphaproteobacteria > Micavibrionales > Micavibrionaceae > JAKLKY01. Next base: position 1,387 of record JAKLKY010000038.1, read on the forward strand.
GTCACTTGATCTGCTGTGGCGTCGCGGTTCTGGATGGAGAGATCAAAATATTTCAGATCGACATCCAGATAAGGCAATATCAGCTTGTCCTTGATGAACGCCCAGATGATGCGCGTCATCTCATCGCCGTCGATTTCAACAATCGGATTTTTTACAAGAATCTTGGCCATACTGCGTTTTAACACGAAACAGGGACAGAGTGAATTCGCCGCAAAAAACGATTGATATAATATCAAAAATCCTTTATCCCTCTCCCTATGGACACATTCATCAGCAACGAAGTTTTATTCTTTCTCTTCCTGTTCGGCGGCCTCAGCATCGCGTTTGCGGCGGGCTATCTAGGCAAGATCTACGTCTATGCGGTGGTGCTGACCATCGTCATCTACATGAATATCGCAGAGCCCAAGGTCATTGAGGTCTTCGGCCTGCCCACGACACTGGGCACAGCGTTGTATGGCGTGACCTTCTTCACCACTGACTTTCTGCATGAACATTACGGCCGCAAGACCGTGTATGAAATCACGGCACTCAGCATCATGGCCTCGATCCTGTTTCATGTGTTTATGCAGCTTACATTGCTGGCCCAAGTCGTGCCAGACATGGAATGGTTCGCCCAGCCTTTGAACACCGTCTTCACAACATCGCTGCGGATTGTTGTTTCCAGCCTTGTGGTCTTTGCGCTGGTGCAGCGTTTTGATGTGTTTCTCTATCGCCGCCTTTATCAATGGACAGGCGGCAAGCATCTGTGGCTGCGCAACAAGGGCTCAACTGTTTTGTCGCAAGCACTGGATTCCTACACCTTCGCATTCCTTGCCTTCTATGGCGTGCTGGAGAATTGGGTGGAATTGGCCACGATCGGCTATGGCTTTAAATTGCTGGTCGCCGTCAGCGACACCGCCTTCATGTATGGCGGGCGGATGTTCACCCCGCGCGATTTGCGAGATGTTCCCAAGGATGCGCTGGCCCATTACGGCCCCCTGTCCACGCATGAAGCCGCCGCCCAGTCGCGCTTCTCGTAACTTATTTGCGCTTTTTGCGTCCTTTGCGCGGCGGGGAGATCGGCTTTTTCGGCGCCGCTGATTCGTCTGTATCTTCTGTGCCGAACAGGGCCTCTTCCGCCTTTTCCTCGGCCATATCCACCAACGGATGCACGGCCGGACCCTTATCGACGGATTCATCAAGTTTCTTTTCCGCTGGCGACTGGCCAAACAAATAGATCGGCACGTTCAGCGACCGCATGATGATGATCTGTTGCAAGATGGTGATGAAGGCGCTGAACGTCCAGTAGATCACCAGCCCCGCCGCAAAATGCGCCATGGTGTAGGTGATGATGAACGGGAAGTAATTGTTCAGATCACGCTGGATGGGGTCCTGCGGCGGCGGGTTAAGCTTCTTTTGAATCAGCATCATCACCAGCATCAAACACGGCCATACGCCAATATCCAGAAACGACGGCGGGTCCCAGGGGATCAGGCCGAACAGATTGAAGATGCTGGTTGGATCGGGCGCGGAAAGATCTTGAATCCAGCCGAAGAACGGCGCATGGCGCATCTCGATCGTCACCACCAGAACCTTATAGAGCGCGAAGAAAATGGGGATCTGCAAAAACACGGGAACGCAGCCCGCCATCGGGTTCACGCCTTCGCGCTGATAGAGCTGCATCATCTCTTCTTGCAGTCGCTTCTTGTCGCTGCCATAGGCCTCGCGCAGGGCGACAATCTGCGGCGTAACTTTCTTCATCTTAGCAAAAGACCGGTATGAAGCATTCGTCAGCGGAAACACGGACGAACGAATAATGATCGTCATGGTGATGATGGCCACGCCGAAATTGCCGATCCACAAACCCAGATAATGCAGCGCGTAGAAAAACGGCTTGCTGAAGAACCAGAACCAGCCAAAATCCACGGCCAGATCGAATTTCGGCACGCCCAGCGCGCGCTCGTAATTCTTCAAAAGCACAACTTTTTTCACCCCCGCAAAGACATGCGCGGTGTAATCGGTTTTGCCTCCTGGCGCGATGCTGAGCCCCGCGCCCGTGTAATCGGCCTGGTACAGGCCGCTCTCTTTTTCTTTTTTGCTGTGCGGCGAGGTGCCCACATGAGAATAGCGAAATTGTGTTTCCGATCCCTGCGGCGGCAACAGCGCCGTCAGCCAGTATTTATCAGTGATCCCCAGCCAGCCCTGATTGGCGCTGTAGGATTGTTGTCCTTTATCCCGTATTTCCTTGTATTTTGCTTCCTCCAGCTTGTTGCCGATGAAACCGATTGTGCCCTCATGCACCACCCACTGATTTTCCAGGTGGGGCGGCAATCCCTGTTGCGCGACCAGACCATAGGGATAGAGCGTTAAAGCCTTTCCCGTCTGGTTATGAATGGAATCCGTCACTGTGATCAAGTAATTGTCATCAATTTGGAGCGTTCTTTTGAACGTCAGACCCTGGCCGTTATCCCACGATAACGTCACCGGTTGATCCACCGCCAGCTTGTCGTTGCCGACAACACGCCACAGGGTTTTCGAATCCGGCACGGCAATTTTTGTATCCGCGCCGGGCACCCAGCCTAGATCCACATAGCGTGCAAAATCTGAACCCACGGGCGAAAGCAGAACCACAGGATCCTTGCGGTCTGCCTTTTCAAAATGGTGATGGAAGGACAGATCGTCCAGCCGTGCGCCGCGCAGCGCGATCGATCCAAACACTTCATTGTTTTCAAAATGCAGGCGCGGGCTATCGGTTAAGATTTCTTCACGCGTACGCGCAGGCTTTTCTTCGACAGGTTTTGTTGCTTCTAACTGGCGCACTGTTTGCGCCTGGCGGATAGCAGCGCTTTGGGGCTGGACGAACAGCACACTGTAACCAATGTACAAAACAGTCGACAGCACAAAGAAAATGAACAAATTACGCATGTCCTGCGGGTGCAGGTTTTTATTCGGATCTTTCATCATGGGCGCGGTTATAGCGGATTGCAGGCACCGGATCAACAAACGGTCCACGATAAAAAGGATGACAGCGCATAATGCGCCGCAATGCCAACCACCCGCCCTGCCAAAGTCCATGCGATTCCAGAGCCTCCAGCGCATAAGCCGAGCATGTGGGATGAAAGCGGCAATTCGGCCCTAGCAGGGGCGAAACCCAGCTGCGATAAAGACGGATGAGGGACATAATCAATACATTCAAGGCAGACATCCTAGTTTTTGTAGGCACCAGCGTAAATCCTGGCATAAATCTGCGTAATCCCGCGTGGCCGTTTCAACCCGTCCAATCAAAACATAATCAAACCCGCCCGCAGCGCCAAAGGGCATAACATCCGCCACCGCCGCGCGCAGGCGGCGCTTGATACGGTTGCGCTTGACGGCGGATTGATCGACACGCTTGCTCACCACATAGCCAACACGGATTATATTCATCTCATTCGGGCGGATTTGCAGGATCAGGCTTTTGGATACCCATTTGCGCCCGGATTTGGCTGCAGCCTGAAAATCGGCGCTTTTGCGCAAAGGGCGAATTTTACGAAGATCGGTTTTACGGGCGCGCTGCACAGATCACCCGTGCGTCAGGAGATTAGGCGCTGAGACGCTTGCGGCCCTTGCTGCGACGGCGTGCCAGAACCTGCCGGCCCTGCTTGGTGGCCATACGGCTGCGAAAACCATGGCGACGAGCGCGAACGATGCGGCTGGGCTGAAATGTGCGTTTCATGGCGTTATAATCCTTTATATCAACAATGAGACGGCCTTTTTAACGGTCTTGCTGAAGGTTTGTCAAGCCTTTTATGGCCCTGACGGTGGTGCTGGCGCAGCCCCTCCGGCAGCCCCTGCCGGGGGCAAAGCCGCAGCCCTGGCCGCCGGGGGCGGAGCCAGCGCAGGAGCCGAGGTTCCGCCCATATTGAGAATCGCAGCAACAAGATCAGGGGGCATCCCCTCTGCAAGCAGGTTTCTTGCCTCTTGCGCACGGGCGGTTAATCGTGCCTTTTCCAAAGCCCCTTGCGCCTGAACATCAAACTGGATCCGCATGGTGTTTTCCATGAGAGATCTAATTGTGGCGTAAAGCCCGCTGGCATGCATGTTGCGCTGCCCCAGAATACTCAAAGGCGTATTTCCTTTTCTGTCAGACAGCAATGCGGATTGGGGTGGAATATGTTGCAGCAAAACTGTTGCCATCCGCTCAACGCGGGGGTTATGCATGGTATTAAAGCGGCCGTACCCATCCTTTACTGTAATCACAACCATCAAAAGGCTGTTTTCTTCTTGCGTTGCGCGACTGAAAACTTGCGGGCAACGTTCAGCAGCATAGTGAACCAGGCGTGCAAAATGGCCATCCTTCTTGGATATTGCCGCCGTAACCATGGCATCAAAAATGTCTTTCTCCCCGTAATTCTGGCGCAGGAGCACCTCAAGATTATTCAGGGACAGAGAATCCTTTTGCGGCGTGTTGCAATCGTCATCCGTTCCGCAGGCCGCCTGCAAAAGCGCAACATCGCCTGCTCCGTCAAATACCTGCGCCATACCGCACAGGGCAATCTCCAGCATCTCCGGCGTTCCATGCGCCGCCATGCGGCGCGTGACCGTTTCCCGCATGGCAGGACCGGCGCGATCAAAAAGCATTTTCAAACGCTCAAGTTTGGTTGAAAGCTTGCGGTAGGCTTTCGTCAAGGAATCGAGCGCGGCATCGGCGCCATTCTGGCTCAGCTGATCTAAAACACACGCAAAATTATCATCATGGCCGGTATTCAAAGGATCTTTAAACGTTCCTTGCGTTGTTGCCTGAGAGGCCAAAGCCGTTGCCGCGACAAAGGCGTCGCGGGCGATAGTTTGCGCCACATCCTCGCCAACGTCCCGCGTGATCATTTCAAAAAGCGTTTGCAATCTCAGTTTCTGGCTATCTCGCGCCATTAGCAAATTGGCGATCGCCACGGCAACTTGCGACGGATTACCCAAAACAGCCAGGGCGAATTGATCGGATGACAAAATCGCACCGATGATATGAGGATGTCTTTCAGGCTGTGCTATCCCCTGACCCAGACCGGCAACATCCAAGCAATCCGAGAAGCTGAATTTTTTTCCTTGCGACGGTCGTAACCTACTCAAATTTTCAACTTCATCCTTGGTCGTCTTCATGGTTTGCAGTTCTTGGTTGGTCATGCCTGCCGTCAAGGATCCCAAACCTGCTAGATTGGAGTAGGAATTATGATCAAGATCCGCATCGGTTTTATAGACCAAGGCCAATAAGGCGGACATCATCGTCCCATTGTCGTGACGAATGATATGGCCCATAAGGGCAGAAGCATTGAAAGGGCAATAATCTGCCGCAGACATCATGGCCATAACCCGACTAAATTCAGCCTCTTGATTGCGAGAAGCATACTCCAGCAACAACGCTTCCTGATCCTTAAAGAGCTCCGCATCGCTCATTAAATCCCCCTTTTGTGTCTTATATATAATATAAACAGCAATCAAAATTTAACAATAGAGATTATATTGAAATTTATGTTATTAAATGTCAAGAAAATTTATTGCCCATCGGACGCGGAAGTCAAAAATGTTTTGAGAAAAAAATGGTGGACCCAATCGGGATCGAACCGACGACCTCTTGCATGCCATGCAAGCGCTCTCCCAGCTGAGCTATGGGCCCGTTTCAGAGATCAAAATCCTGAAAGTCAGAAATCAGTAATTCTTTCGCATCCAAAGATCAAGCAAAAACAAAAGGGCCACCACAGGGGCGGCCCTTTCTCAAAATAAACAGCCTTTAGCGACGGTCGCCCAGCAATTGCAGTAGAAACTGGAACAGGTTGATGAAATTCAGATACAGGCTCAGCGCACTCAGCACCGCGATTTTGCTGCTGTCGTCTTGCGTGTGGGTGGCACTGTATATTTCCTTGATGCGCTGTGTATCCCAGGCGATCAGGCCCGTAAACACGATCACGCCGATCACGGAAATTGTGTACATCAACGCCGTCGACTGCAGGAAGATATTCACGATCATGGCAATCAGAATACCAAACAGGCCCATCATCATGAACCCGCCCATGCCGGTCAGGTCCTTTTTCGTCGTGTAGCCATAAATCGAGGTAGCGGCAAACATCCCCGCGGTGATGAAAAACACGCGGGCTAGGCTCTCCCCAGAATAGGCATAGAAGATATATGACAAAGAAAGGCCGATCAGACCCGTCAGCAGATAATACAAGCCGTTAACCGCACCCGCGCTCATGCGCTGGACAGACACTGGATTAAGGCCAAAGAAAATAATGCCCAAGGGTGACAGTGCTACAATCAGGCCCAGCCAAGTGCCGTGAATCGCCTGAAAGAAATCTGGCGTCGCTGCGGTCACATAAGCCACAAGACCGGTCACAACCAAGCCTGCGGCCATGATGTTGTAGACGCGTTGCATATGGGCACGCAGACCGGCGTCATAGCGCGCGGCTGTCGATTGACTAAGATACGAACCGTATTGATTGTCCATTTTTTCCTTCTCCAGTTGTTACACATCAGGATCAAAACCCTGATAACATTCAGTCATATATATTTATTCTACCAAATTCCAAGTGTGTGCATAGCGAAATCGGAACTCAATCACATGCGATAGACACATGCGATAGATGGTTAGGCCTGTAAGGGATCCATCGCCCGAACAAGTGTACAACGCCGACCGCCCATCACCCCTGTAAATAATTGATGTAAAAAGAGAATTTTAGGTCCTTCAGTTTGTTTGCTGGATTTCGCGCAGCACCAGTCTTTTTTGTAATATGATAATAAAACGCGTTTCTCTTTTTTGTGCTGATGCGTTTTCGAAGATAGTCCCATAGTAGAATTTATTTGTCTAAATGTCAAGTGAATAGAGCGATGGGAACCGCGCTATACAACGCATCACGGTGCCCCGATTTTTGAATTCTTCTGCGCGAAAGAACAATTCCACAACCAGCATAACATGTGTCATGATGGAAGAGCGCATATAGCAACCTAACAGGAAGAAGTTATGAAATATTTTCTTACGATGTCTCTTATGGGCCTTGCCTTGGTTTTCCCCCATGCCCTGCTGGCTCAGACCACCGCGCTGACACAGGCCACCCCGCCTCTGCCCGCGCCGATACAAAATCTGGTCAATGAAGGGGCTCAGGCGCGCTATATGGGCAATGATTATGGACTGGATTCCTGGCTGACCGTCAAGAACGGGCAGGAGCAGTATTTCTACGTCATGCCCGGTGGCAAGGCCTTCGTGATGGGGGTTTTGTTTGACGACAAGGGCAAGCTCGTGACCATTGACCAATTACAAAAACTGCGCAATAGCGGCGATCCGATTGTCGACGCGCTGGCAGATGATGCTGCGGCGCTGGCGGCGGCACGCGCAGCAGCGCAGAATGAGTCGCAAAAGCCGCTCTCGGCGTCTGATCGCATGTACAGCGATATCGAAGGCGCGAACTGGATTCCGCTGGGAAATCCCGAGGCGCCGATTGTCTACGCTTTTATTGACCCCCAATGCCCCCATTGTCACGCCTTTATCCAAGACCTGCGCCAGCGCGGCGCTTTGGACCAAGGATTGTTGCAGGTGCGGGTGGTTCCCGTCGGATTCAAGCCTGAAACTCAGGCGCAAGCGGCCTATTTGATGGCAGCGCCCGATCCCGCAGCACGGCTGCTGGCGCATCTGGATGGCGATACACAGGCTCTGCCGGTGAAAGCGGAGATCAACAGCGCCGGTGTGGCGCGTAATGTTGAGATTATGCAATCGTGGAAAATGGATGCCACCCCGTTTGTGGTCTACCGGGGGCGCGATGGCGGCCTTAAGATCGTGCGCGGCAATCCCAAGGATATGGACGGGTTTTTGAAAGACTTGCCGGTCGCTGCGGCAACGGCAAGTCCGATTGCGCCTTAACGCTTTGAACCTCTTGTCTTTTTGCTACACTCTCCCCTATACTGATTGCGGTAATTTTATTGTGTTGATGTGACCGCTGTTTGAGACTATGAACCCACAAAATCCGCAACTTCGTCTCCGTCTGAACGTTCTGGAAAAAATAGGCGCGCCCTTTATGGATGCGATCCTAAGCGCTGGGCCTGCCGCAAATCCGGAAAGTGATGCGCAGTCCATGGCGGCCTTGCTGGGCAAATCCGCACAGGCGGGTATTGCCCTGAGCCAAAAACTCGATGTCAGCGAGGACGGAGATTCGTTACGTTTATCACTGACTGCCCTGGCTGCCCCCTTATTAGCAGACCATTTCCGTCGGCAAGGAACACCACCCAGTGATGCAGATATCAATCGTGTGATTGCTACCTTACAAGGCGTCGTTCCGTTTGCGGAAAACTTCATGCAGGCAAAGGACGATCCCTTGCCCGATCATCATCCTTTGATGCTGCTGCAGGTTTTTGCCCCGGTCGCAGCCACCGTACAAAATTTTTCCTTTGGCCAGCCCGAAGCGAAGTTATTGTCGGAAATAGCGCAAAAACTTATGGCACGGGCCGGAATGATGCGTGCCGATCTTCAAGGCACGGGGGAGCGTGATCCCGCAGCCGAATTTGTTATTTTGCGGGCCTTAAGCGCGCTCTATTGCGCGGCTCATCAAACGCAAACCAAGCAGATGATGGCGCAAGGGCCTACTCAGTCACCGGAAGAAGGCCTCAAGAATGTTTGGAAAAATTTTGAAATGGCGGCCGATATGATGTTAGCGCTGGCTGAGCATTTGATTCCGGGCACACAGGGCACAAGCGGCGGCGGCAGAAGTGGCGGACAGAAACCGGCGCCCGTTGCGCAGCAAGCGCAAGCCCCCGTAACAACGCAAACAGCACCGCAAAATACGGGCACAAACCCTATGTCCCTGTTTGCAAAAAAGCCAGGCGCAGCGGCGTCCCCTCCGGCATCACCAGAAACACCACCCCAGAATTCGGCACCACCCTCCTCAGGTAGCGGCAATCCCGGCAACCCCATGAGTTTCTTCAAGAAGGGAGGATAGCAGCATGAGCGCAACAAAAATCCTTGCGGCGTGTATGATGCTGGCAGCGCAGACTTACGATCTGCCCCCGGCTGTGCTGGTGGGTATCTACAAGGCCGAAGGCGGCCAGCCGGGCATGGAGATGAAAAACAAGAACGGAACCTATGATCTCGGCCCGATGCAGATCAACACAACCTGGATTCCGCAGCTGGCGGAGAAGTGGGATGTCAGCCGCGACACGGCTCGCACCTGGGTGCGTGATGATGTTTGCACCAATGTCGGCGTAGCAGCCTGGATTTTGCGCAGCCATCTGGAAGAGACGGGCAATATCACGCAGGCCATCGCGCATTACCATTCGCGCACGCCCATTCATGGCACAAAATACAAAACCCGCGTAATTTCAATTCTAAAGAATCAAGGCCTGGTGCAGCAGGCCCAGCGGTGATTCCCCTTGCCGCAGAGGGCGCTTTGCAATAGTTTGCTTAAAGAAGCATCCGTAATCGTAACGTGAAAGGGGATTTCCATGTTTTTTCGTTCCGCCGCCTTGGTTTTAGGTCTTGCCGCCCTGGCCGTTGTTCCGGGCTTTGCATCGGCGCAAGAATCCCTCACCTCCGCGCAAAAGGAAGAGATTTCCAAGCTGGTGGAAAAACTTCTTCTGGAGAAGCCCGAAATCATCGTCAAGGGTCTGGATGCCTATCAAGCCAATGAACAAAAGAAACAAGAAGAGCAAGCCCGCAAGGCCATCAAAGACAATAAAGACGCGTTGATGGGTGAAGGCCAGCCCAGCGCCGGCAATCCGAAGGGCGATGTCACCATCGTGGAATTCTTTGATTACAATTGCGGCTACTGCAAGCGCGCGCTGCCTGATATTCAGGCTCTGCTGAAAGAAGATAAGAATGTGCGCTTTGTATTTAAGGATCTTCCCATTCTCGGTCCCTCTTCGGTAACGGCAGCACAATGGGCACTGGCTGCGCATAAGCAGGGACGGTATTTTGATTACCATGCGGCGCTGATGGAATTTCAGGGACCGAAAGAAGAAGCAACGCTGGAGAAGATCGCCGCCGATCTGAAGCTAGATGTTGCAAAAATGAAAGCCGATGCTGCGAGCGCCGAGATTAAGACTATGATTGAAAAGGAGCAGGCTCTGGCCGAGAAGCTGGGCATCAACGGCACCCCCGCCTTCATTATCGGTGATGAACTTTATCCCGGCTTTATTGGTGCCGATGGCTTTAAGGCGGCGATTGCCAAAGCCCGTAAAAAGTAAGGAGTGGTTTTTATGTTGCGTCTGTTTCTGACAGGGACGGCCGTGCTGATGGCCTTGGCCTCTTTATCCGTGGCGCAAGCCTGCGCGGAGCATCACGGCGCACAACATGAAGTCGTGGGTGTTGGAAAAACCGAAACGGTAGAAATCGGTCCTTTGCGAATGTCTGGTTTTTACGCTCTGCCAACGCCCCCTGCCACGCGCAACGGCGCGATCTTCCTGCACATTGAAAACGCAGCGCAGCACGCCGATCGTCTGATTTCCGTCACCGCAGCGGAGACAGCGCAGAAAGTTGAACTTCACACCCAAACTATTGATGCCAGCGGTATCATGCGGATGCGCCTTGTCTCTTCCTTTGAAGTTCCGCCGAACGGTGCGTTGACGCTGGAGCCTGCTGGCGACCACATCATGTTAATAGGTCTGAAACATCCTCTGGAAGCTGGTAAAACATTGCCTGTGACTATGAAATTTGAAACAGCGGGTGAGCGCACATTTCAGATCCCGATTCTTGCGCCCGCAGGCGATGCTATTCGCAGCGATGATACAGCCGTTCAGCATGAAGACCATTCTCATCATTAACGGCCCGAACCTGAATATGCTGGGCCTCCGCGAGCCGGAGATTTACGGCACCTTAACGCTTAGTGAAATTGAAGGGCAGTGCCGCCAGAGCGCGCAAGAACTGGGTTTTACAATCGATGTCCGGCAGAGCAATCATGAAGGCGTTCTGATCGATTGGGTGCAGGAAGCCGTTCTAGGAAATTACGCGGGCCTCATCATCAATGCCGGAGCCTATACCCATACGTCCATCGCGCTTCATGATGCGTTGAAGATTTTGCGGATCCCGATTGTCGAAGTTCACCTATCCGATCCAAAGCAGCGTGAATCCTTCCGCCATCATTCCTATACCGAGCCGCTGGCGAAGGCGGTGTTCAAGGGTGAGGGCCTAAGTGGATATATCAAGGCTTTGCATTTTTTAGCACAAAAGCCGCTTTGACATTTTCCCCCCTCTCGGCTATGCAGGAGCGTTTGTTGAAACAGGAAGAATATAATTATGAAAATAAATGCTGACTCCATTCGTGAACTGGCGCATTTGCTGGATGAAACGGGGCTGACCGAGATTGAAGTTGCTGAGGGTGATCGTGTCATCCGCGTCGCCAAGGGCGCCGTTGCGCCACATACGGCATCAGCCGTGCCCGTGCAGTCCATCATGCCTTCGGACCCAACCTTGCCGCAAAAGGCCAATACTGCACCGCCTGACACGGTGGCACATGCGCATCCCGGCGCAGTGACATCGCCAATGGTCGGCACGGCCTATCTGACGCCGGAACCCGGTGCGCGCGCCTTCGTACAGAAGGGTGATACGGTGAAAGCCGGCGATACACTGCTGATCATCGAAGCGATGAAAGTCATGAACCCAATTAAGGCAGAAAGCGGTGGCACCGTGACACAGATCCTGGTTGAAAATGGGAAACCTGTTGAGTACGGCGATGTACTGATGGTCATTGAGTGATGTTTAAAAAAATCCTCATCGCTAATCGCGGCGAAATCGCGTTGCGAATTATCCGGGCCTGTCACGAGATGGGCATTCAAACCGTCGTTGTGCATTCCACAGCAGATGCAAATGCTATGGCCGTGCGACTGGCCGATGAAAGCGTGTGCATTGGCCCGCCCGCAGCGCGCGACAGCTATCTCAACATTCCGGCCATCCTCAGCGCCGCCGCGCTTACGGGTGCGGATGCCATCCATCCGGGCTATGGTTTTCTTTCAGAGAACGAACAATTCGCGCAGATGGTGGAAGAACACGGCTTTGCCTTTATCGGCCCCACAGCCGAGCATATTTCCATTATGGGTGACAAAGTCTCCGCCAAGCAGACCGTGCAACGTTTAGGTCTGCCCGTTGTTCCGGGATCAGATGGCGCGGTACCCAACGCGCAGGCTGGTTTGAAAATCGCGAAGGATATGGGTTTTCCGGTCCTGATTAAGGCAGCCTCAGGTGGCGGCGGCAAAGGCATCCAAGTTGTGCAGCAGGCTTCTGAATTTGAAGAGCTCTTTAACCGTGCGCGCAGTGAGGCCAAAGCCAATTTCGGCGATGATACGGTTTATATTGAGAAATATCTGCAGCGCCCGCGCCATATCGAGATTCAAATTTTCGGCGACACGCATGGAAACGCCATTCACTTAGGTGAGCGTGATTGTTCCATTCAGCGGCGCCGGCAGAAATTGGTGGAGGAAGGCCCCTCGCCCATCATCGACGCCAAAGCGCGGGATAAGATCGGTTCACTGGCGGCGGATACTGTCCGCAAGCTTGGCTATCGCGGCGCAGGAACCATTGAATTCCTTTACGAAGACGGAAAATTCTATTTCATGGAGATGAACACACGGATTCAGGTCGAGCATCCTGTGACGGAAATGATCACGGGCATTGATCTGATTGCCGAGCAAATCCGGATCGCTGCTGGGCAAAAACTGACGCTCAACAAAGACCATATCAAATTCCGCGGCCATGCGATTGAGATTCGCATTAACGCCGAAGACCCACAGACCTTTATCCCCTCGCCCGGAAAGATCACGCAATTCCACGCGCCGGGTGGGCTCGGTGTTCGTTTTGATTCCGCGATTTACACGGGCTATTCCATCCCGCCGCATTACGATTCCATGGTGGGAAAACTGATCGTCCATGGCCGCACACGCGAGGAATGCATCAACCGCCTGCGCCGGGCTATTCGTGAAACGGTCGTGGACGGCATCAAGACGACGCTGCCGTTGCATGACTGGATTTTGCAGCAGCCGGATTTCCTGAGCGGAAATTACACCATCAATTGGCTGGAAGAGCAGCTCAAGACACGCGGCTAGGTTTTAAGCTGAAGTTACGCTGGAACCCTGGAAAAATAAAACCAGCAACAAGATAACCACAATAAATGCCACCGCCAGCCAGAGATCCCAGCGGCTGAGCAGGCTGTACATATCGAAAACCGGCTTTTGATCATTGCCATTCTTACTCATGCCGCATCCGCCTTAAGGTTTTTGAAGGTGACGGTCTTATCGCCCTGCATTTGCAAACTGGCCTGTGCCGCCGCCAGCCGCGCAATCGGCACACGGTAGGGAGAGCAGGACACATAATCGAGGCCTGTCTTTTCGCAGAACGCAATCGAGGCCGGATCGCCGCCATGTTCACCACAAATGCCCAGCTTGAGCTTCGGGTTCGTTTTGCGACCGCCTTTGCAAGCGATATCAATCAAAAGCCCTACACCGTCGATATCGATGGTGGTGAAGGGATCGCGTTCGAACACACCTTTTTCGATATAGGCAGGCAGGAAATTGCCCGCGTCATCGCGGCTGAGCCCTAGTGTCGTCTGCGTGAGGTCATTAGTTCCGAAGCTGAAGAAATCGGCCGCTTGCGCCACTTCATCAGCGGTCAGTGCTGCGCGCGGTAATTCGATCATGGTGCCGATGATGTAATCCACGCGCTGGCCCTTTTCCTTGAACACGGCTTCGGCTTCGTCTTCCACCACGCGACGCAAGATTGCGAGTTCCTTATGCGTGGCAATAAGAGGAATCATGACTTCCACAAGCGCACCCTTGCCTTTTGACTGCGCGATCAGAGCGCCTTCAAAAATGGCGCGTGCCTGCATGGCGTAGACTTCCGGATAGGTAATGCCCAGGCGGCAACCGCGATGACCGAGCATTGGATTGGCTTCTTTGAGTTCGGAAAGGCGGCGCTGTACCTGATCCGCAGCAATGCCCGCTGTCTTGGCAAAAGCATCGATTTCAGCAGCCTCATGCGGCAAGAATTCGTGCAGCGGCGGATCAAGCAAGCGCACCGTCACGGGCAGGCCATGCATGATTTCAAAAATCTGCGCGAAATCGTCGCGCTGCGCCGGCAGCAGTTTATCCAGAGCCTTGCGCCGGTCATCCTCGTTGAGCGCAAAAATCATCTCACGCACGTTTTGAATCCGTGCAGGATCGAAGAACATATGCTCCGTTCGACACAGGCCAATTCCTTCCGCACCGAATTCACGCGCCGTGCGTGCATCCAGCGGCGTTTCGGCATTCGTGCGCACGCGCATGCGGCGCCTGGAATCCGCCCAACCCATCAGTGTTGCAAAATCACCAGAAAGTTCGGGCTTTTGCGTGGGCACTTCTCCTGCAATCACTTCACCCGATCCACCATCGATGGTGATGATATCGCCTTCTTTAATTACGCGCTCGCCCACGCGGATGACCTTCGCCTTAGCATCGATATGCAGCGCACCCGCACCCGCGACGCAGGGCTTGCCCATGCCGCGCGCCACGACAGCCGCATGGCTGGTCATGCCGCCGCGCGAGGTCAGAATGCCTTGAGCGGCATGCATGCCGTGGATGTCTTCCGGGCTGGTTTCCTGGCGGCATAGTATCACTTTATTGCCGTTATGCGCGCGATGCTCGGCTTCGTCTGCGGTGAACACAACCGCACCGCACGCTGCGCCCGGCGATGCAGGCAGGCCCTTGGACAGGATATCCTTCACAGCTTTGGGATCGAGCGTGGGGTGCAGCAATTGATCGAGCGATGATGGCTCAATCCGCATCAACGCTTCATCTTGCGTGATCAATTTCTCGCTCACCATGTCCACGGCAATTTTCAGCGCCGCCGCAGCGGTGCGTTTGCCGTTCCGGGTTTGCAGCAGATAAAGCTTGCCTTTCTGTACAGTGAATTCGATGTCCTGAATATCGCGAAAATGTTTCTCCAGCTTCTCGCGCACGTCGGCCAGCTGCTGATAAACATCGGGCAAGGTTTCTTCCATCGACGGGTCTTTGCTGCCCTCGCGCTCGCGGCCATAGATCGTCAGCGATTGCGGCGTGCGAATGCCCGCCACAACGTCCTCGCCCTGTGCGTTGATCAGATATTCGCCGTAGAAATAATTCTCGCCTGTTGAGGGGTCGCGCGTGAACGCAACACCCGTTGCGCTGTCCTCGCCCATATTGCCGAACACCATCGCCTGCACATTGACGGCCGTGCCCCAGTCTTCAGGAATTTCATGGATGCGGCGGTACGTTGCGGCGCGCGGCGTCTGCCAGGAATTGAACACGGCGCTGATGGCGCCCCAGAGCTGCTCCTGCACATCTTGTGGGAAGGGACGGCCGAGATCCTGCTTGACGA
>JAKLKY010000039.1 GCA_023150415.1 Alphaproteobacteria bacterium
GCATGATAATTCGCGCGCCATCGCGGTGATGGAGAATCTGGGCATGGTGCGCGATATCAAAGGCGATTTCCAATATCCGGGCTTGCCCAAAAATCATCCGCTGGGCCAGTTTGTTCTTTACAGAATTAAAAAAGAGGATTTCGAATAGCGGGATGAGCCCATGGGTTTCCCCTTCCAATGTGGATAAAATCGCGCTACACTGATTCTCGACTGCGTCCAGCGTCTCTCTCGTTTCTCCATTTTTTATCCACAAGGTTGTCCCATGAACAGATTTCTTGCGCTGGCCGTGATGGCCTCTTCGTTGTTATTGACCGCTTGCGGCGACGAGTGGGAGTGGAAGCTCACCACCTCGGTTTTCCCCTATGGCAATCAACGCACCGCCGGTAGCGGCGTGATTTATGTGCGCAAAGTCATGGCGCAGGAAAAGGATTTGAAGCTGGAACCCGTCACACCGAAGGCTGAGGAAAAGAAAGAAGAAGAAAAGAAGGAAGAGCCTAAGAAGGAAGAAGTCGTCAAGCCGGAGGCCAAACCGGAAGACAAGAAACCGGGTGAGAAAAAAGATCTGCCGAAAACAGAGGCGCCTGTCCCGGCAACACCGGCTGAGAAAGAACTCAACAAGGCGCTGAAGAAGTAAATAGATCAGGCAAAAATCGCGGGTCGGCGTGAGTCACGCCATCCCTTTAATGTCTACAATTTCAATGGTGTTTTCGATGGGGACACAATGATCATTGTGTCCCCGATGTCCTGCCTGTTGCGCCGCCCTTGACCGGCGGCACATCGGCCTCAGCCCAGAGCGATTCAAAACGCAGGCGCTCGGCGTTATGCGCATCGCGGCTTTCGATGATGACAATCAGCGCCTGATCCCACATCTCCATCGCCACTTTGCGACCATAGACAAACATGGTGGGGCTGCCGCGCACTTGCGCCTTGTCTACCCAGCGGCATTGCGGCGCCGGTGCAAGCATTGTTGCGGTATCGCGCGCGCAGATGACACGCTCGTAAATATTGCTGGCGCGCATCCGCTCGAGATGCTCGAGCAGTCTTTTAGGCGGGATATTGGCCGTGATTCCTTCATCAAGATGACTGATCAAAACTTCGCCCCCGGTCTTGCGCAAAGTCTCATAGATATCATCCAGCAGATCGCCAAAGGCGGAATTGCCTTTCAGGATGCGCACTTTCTCGCTGCGCCGACGCAGACCGTCTTCTTCCAAAAATTCGATGTCGGCGCTTTCAAACGCCAGACGAATGGCCCGCAGCGATTCATTCTTGATATCCGAATGGCCCTTTTCAAAATTGTTAATAGCCGTCTTCGACAGGCCCGACGCATCGGCCAGATCCTGCTGGGTCCAGTCCAGAAGCCCACGCGCAGCGCGGCATTGATTAATGGTAATCATGGTCTTTCCCGTCTCAGCCATACTTTAGATTATATTCGATAAAAGTCAAAAGGAATTGAAAATATATGTTGACATTTTACTATTATTAAAATAAAAAACAATCTAACTTGAATATTTGATTTTTGTGTAACGCTACTGTGTGTGTGGGATTATGTCGGAACAAAGCTTTCATCAGAAGCTGGCGCTGGAACGCGCGCAGCAAAGCCTGAGTCAATTATGCGCGATTTTAGCGCATGCACCGGAAAATACATCGCCCCTTTATGAGCCCATACGGGACCGCCTGATCGGCCTGGTGGTTCAGATGGGACGCGATTTGTGCTTTCTGGAACAAACGATCGAAGGCCAATAGCGCCCGGTTGATGGCGGTTGGGGGTTGGTGATAGGGTGGTTGTGTCGCTCCGCCAACAACCAACCCATAACACACGCCGACGCTCATGACTCTCTGGCTGCTGATCTGGATTTTGCTCTCAGTTTTCTTGCTGGGGTTTATGGGCTGGACGCTGTATTTGCATCTGCGCCAGACGATGATGTGGCGCGCCTTCGCCCAGGCCAACGGCCTGCGCTTTCAGATGACGGGCTGGCTCACGCCGCCGAGCGTGGAGGGTGTATATCAGACGTTTAAAATCAGCGTTTTTACGGGCGAGCACGCGCCGCCCAATGAGCGCTCGACGCAAAAGCGCACCGCGATCGAGTTGCATATCCCCACCCTGCCCCCCTTCAGCGGCGGCCTGGCCAGCGCGGGCATGGTGCCGGTGCTGCGCAATTTCGACTGGCCCGAGATGCCCCTGCCTGCCGCTTTTGACACCAGCGTTCCCATGCTGGCGCTGAGCCCTGATGCGGCGGCGTATGGCGCCTATTGGACGCCAGACCGCATTCAGGCCATCAACAGCCTGGTCAAGATTCCCCGCGTCTGGGTGATCTATGTGCAGCGCCCGGATACTGCGCTGCTGCGCCTGGATACGCCTTTGCCGCTGGAGCGTCCGGGGCAGCTGGAGAAATACCTGCAACGCATGGCAGCCGTGGCGCGGGTGCTGATGCTGACCAATTCCTAGTATTTTACAAACACGCACCCTTGGAAATTCGCATAATATAAGCTAGATATAGTGCCCATGTTAAAACCGCGCTTTACAAAGGATGGGATTGAGCTGCACAGCGAAAGCGATTTCGCGGGCATGCGTGCGGCTGGCAAGCTGGCGGCGCAGACGCTGGATATGATCACACCGCATGTGGTGCCGGGCGTGAGCACACAAGAACTTGACCAGATTTGCCATGATTTTATCACCCGCCATGGCGCCACGCCGGCGCCGCTGGGGTATAAGGGCTATCCCAAATCCATTTGCACTTCGATCAACCATGTGGTGTGCCACGGCATTCCGGATGAAAAGAAACTGACCGAGGGTGATATTGTGAATATTGATGTGACGGTTGTGCTGGATGGATGGCATGGCGATACATCGCGCATGTATTTGCTGGGCGAGAAAATTTCGGTGAAGGCGCGGCGTCTGGTGGATGTGACCTATGATTGCCTGATGGCGGGGGTGGGAGCGGTGAAGCCCGGCGCGCATCTGGGCGATATTGGCCATGCGATTGCGCAGGTCGCGCATGCAGCGCGGTTTTCCGTGGTGACGGATTTTTGCGGGCATGGGCTGGGCCGCGTGTTTCACGCGCCGCCTTCGATCATGCATATCGCGCCGCCGGGCGAAGGGCCGGTGCTGGAGCCGGGCATGTTCTTCACTATCGAGCCGATGATCAATGCCGGACGCTACGAGACAAAAATCCTGCAAGATGGCTGGACGGCGGTGACACGGGATCGGTCTTTATCCGCGCAGTTTGAACATACGCTGGGCGTCACGGAAACGGGCGTGGAGATTTTCACACTCTCGCCCGCAGGCTATACCAGACCGCCTTATCAAATCGGAAATTAAAAGGGACGGTGTGATTCTCGCCGTCCCCGTGCAATCGTTATGAATGAAATCTTGAAATTATGGTGCCGGCACCTGACCACCAGGCTTGTGATCGGTTAAACCATTACGACGCTGTTGTGCTTCGGTTGTGACTGCGTGCGAAATCGCAGCTGCGCCCTGTTCACCCGGCACATTGCGTGCTGCTTCGCTCATAAAGATTGATTGTAAAGGTCCCATGAAACCCCCCTGTTCAAAACTCCCGTCCTTTCATTCTCGCTGAAAAAGGTAAAAAAACAGTTGAGGAAAACCGCGCGTGACAAGGCTATAAAATTCAATTAAAACAATTACATGGCAAAAGAGGATGAGACCCCCCACTATCACGGCCATCGCGACCGGCTGCGCCAGCGTTTTATTGAGGGCGGAGAAAGCGCACTGCAGGATTATGAGTTGCTGGAGCTTTTGCTGTTTCTGGCCATTCCGCGGCGCGATGTGAAGCCGCTGGCCAAGGCGTTAATCAAGACGTTTCGCAGTTTCGCAAGTGTGCTCTCCGCGCCGTTATCCGAGCTGCAGAAGATCGAGGGCGTAAGCGCCAACACCGCGATTGCCCTGAAATCCGTTGCCGCTGCCGGGCGATTGATGACGCGGCAGGAAGCGCAAGCGCAACCGGTTTTAAACGCCTGGTCGAAGCTGGTGGATTACCTGATGGCCAGCATGGCGCATGAAATGACCGAGCAATTCCGCGTCGTCTTCCTCAACCGGAAAAATTTTATCATCGCCGATGAGGTGCAGAGCGAGGGCACGATCGACCACACCCAGGCCTATCCGCGCGAGATCATGAAGCGCGCGTTGGAGCTGGGCGCCAGCGCGATTATCCTTGTGCACAATCACCCCAGCGGCTCGCTCAAGCCCTCGCAAGACGATCTGGATATGACGGCAGCGATCGTCCGCGCCGCCGTGCCATTCGAGATCCGCGTGCATGACCATGTCATCATCACCAAAACCGGTTATGCGAGTTTTAAGAATATGGGGTTGTTGTAGACAACTCTTCCTCTTTTCCTCTATCATCCCTCCCCATGATCCCACGTTACACACGCCCCGAAATGGCCGCCATCTGGGCCGAGGAAAACAAGTTCCGCATCTGGCTGGAGATTGAGACACTGGCGCTGGAGAAAATGGCGAGCCTCGGCATCGTGCCGCAATCGGCCGCGCAGGCGCTGCGCGCGAAAGGGAATTTTGACATCGCCCGCATCAATGAAATTGAAAAAGAGGTCAAGCACGATGTCATCGCGTTTCTAACTTCGGTCGCGGAATTCGTGGGGCCGGAGAGCCGCTATGTGCATCAGGGCATGACGTCATCCGATGTGGTGGATACGTGTTTGTCGCTGCAGATGACGCAAGCTGCGGATATCCTGCTGGCCGATCTGGAGGCGCTGCTGGCCGCGCTCAAACGCCGTGCGCTCGAGCATCAGGACACGCTGTGCATCGGCCGCAGCCACGGTATGCATGCCGAACCCACCACCTTCGGCCTCAAACTCGCCGGACATTACGCGGCCTTTAAACGCGGTCGCGAACGTCTGGCGCAAGCGCGGGCGGACATCGCGATTGTTAAACTATCAGGCGCGGTCGGCACCTACGCCATCTTGCCGCCAGCTGTGGAAGCTTATGTCGGCGAAAAGCTGGGCCTGAAGCCGGAAACCGTCGCCACGCAGGTTGTACCGCGCGACCGTCATGCGGCCTATTTTGCCGCGCTGGCGTTGATTGCCGCGTCGGTGGAAAATCTTGCCACCGAAATCCGCCATCTGCAGCGCACCGAAATTCGCGAAGCCGAAGAATTTTTCAGCCCCGGTCAAAAAGGATCATCGGCCATGCCGCATAAGCGCAACCCGATCCTGAGTGAAAATCTTTGCGGTCTGGCGCGGCTGGTGCGCGCGGCGATCGTGCCAGCACTGGAGAATGTGGCGCTGTGGCATGAGCGTGATATTTCCCATTCCTCGGTTGAACGCAACATCGCCCCCGATGCCACCGTGACTCTCGATTTCGCGCTGAACAGGCTCACGGGCCTGATCGACAAGCTGATGGTGTACCCCGCGCGCATGAAGGACAATCTGGAGCGGACCGGCGGGCTGGTCTTCTCGCAGCGCGTCTTGCTGGCCCTGACGCAGGCCGGTATTTCGCGGGAGGACGCCTATCGCATCGTCCAGGCCAGCGCGATGAAAGTCTGGGATTCAAACGGGGCGCTGAAATTGCAGGCTGTGCTGGGCGAGGATGCGACGGTGCGCGAAAAACTCGGCACGGAAAAACTGGCGGCGATTTTCGATTATGCGCCCTATGTGGCGCAGGTGCCGGCAATCATGCGCGCGGCGCTGGCGTGACGGACTCCGGTCTTTGCACGTGCAGGGGCACATTCAATATGCCACCCGCACTCGATACGATCAGCAAATCCCAATTTTTATTCGAGGCCTGCTTAACCACGTGATCGCGGATTAGAACAGCCATCAGCACACAGTCCTTGGGGTTTTCCGACATGGTGAATTCAGCACCATCACAGAGCGTTCGCATATGGGCCGGTTGATAGGAAAATCGTGCCCCTTCTTGCGCATTGGCTATAAACGTAAAAGCAAGGTTTTTCTGATGAAGAGCCTTTTGAACATCAGCAATTAATTTCTGAAAATCATGATCGGTTGAGATTAGCTTTCCCTGTGCCCAGAGCTGCAGCGTGTGCTCTTTGGGCTGCGTATCTTCGCAGGATACAAGGAGCAGCAACAACGGATGGGCTTGACTCTCTTTCTGCAGGCGTTTGCGCAAACGCTCCATTTGCTTTGGAAAATCAGGCGGAATCCCCAAAACATGTTCGCGCGCAAACTGCCATGCTGTATTTAGGAATGACATCGTGGATTTTTCTAGTCCCTATCCATGCCTGGAGAGGGTGGGTTGTTCCGGCGGCGCGTAGGACGTTTAGTGTTTCGCGCTTTCGGATTGTGAGCACGTGGATTTTTCTTACCCCCAGCGGCAGCAAAAAAAGATAATTTAGCGGGTTTTCTTTTGACTTCGGTTTGCATGTGTAATCTAATATGAATATTATTTTTTATAGCATAATTTTACTTTTAAAATCAAGGTTGAAATGCATATCCAGCGTGCGCAGTCCCTGGAAAGGAACTTCCAGCGCTGTATGAAGGATGTTGCGCCAGACGGTTAAAATTACGCTTATGAGATAAAACATAATTGATCAGCTGGTGATAAGCCAGGGGTTCAAGACCATAGGCGCTGTTGGCTTCCGCACTGTATGTAAAAACACCTTCCTCATCCTTGCTGAAGCTAAAAGCATAGGCTGCAAGATCACTTTGAATTGCGCTGTCGAGAACTTCCGTCCTTTTCCGGTCAATCTTGCCATCGGGGCCGATGACCGCAATCGATATATTTTTCACAGCATAATTTTGCCGCGCGGCACGGGCACAAACATGGCCTTTGGCCGATGCTTTCGCGAGCATCCAGTGTTGTGTCGCAGGGTGCTTAAGCACATTAAAAAGCGCCCTTAAGCGCTGTAGGACTTTCATTGGTAAATCCTATCATATCCAATATATTTATGTCAAACAATTAGACTTCCGGTTCGGGGCGAGGCTTCAAGTCTGAGGCACTGTGATCTATAATTGTAAATGCCTTTTGATCTGCCCAGAAAATGACATTATTTCGAATAATAACAAGAAGTTCTACAGAAGTTAACATCCGTTTTCCTTCTTCCTTGTTAGCAATCGTACCATATACAAGCGCGTGTTTCTTTACCTCTAATGTATGGCTCTTGCCTTTTAAAGCAGTGTTGATTTGCACTTCGAGGCTGCGCAAAAAGGAATGACTGGGGCGGCGGTTGTAATAGACACGTAGAATGAACGCATCATGAATGGATGCGTTGATCGTCACATAAGAATGGGGAACTCCGGTCAAAAAACCCAAAAACGGAATCCGCGCAACCGCACGCTTGAAGACTTGCGCCAAAGAACCCCATTTTCCTTGCATGGTGTGACGATGTCATAGCTTTAATCATATGTCAACTTCTATCTCTTTGGGTTTTATGCAAGGCCTGCTATAGTGCCCGCACCGATTCATCTCGAAAAAAAGGAGTCCGCCATGGCCAACGCGCAACAACCCAAAAAGAAAGTCATCGATCAGCTTAATCTCGGCCTGAAGAAGGAGCTGACCGCTATCAACCAGTATTTTCTGCATTCGCGGATGCTGGAGGATTGGGGCGTGACCAAACTGGCCGCGCATGAATACAAGGAATCGATCGAGGAAATGCAGCATGCCGATCTGTTCATCAAGCGCATTTTGCTGCTGGGCGGTCTGCCGAATTTGCAGGAGCTGGGCAAGCTGTTCATCGGCGAGAACGTGCAGGAGGTGCTGGAATGCGATCTGAAGCTGGAGATTGATGGCATCGAAACCTATCGCAACGCCATCAAAGTCTGCGAAGAAGCGCAGGATTACGTGAGCCGCGATCTGTTCCTGCAAATTCTAAAGGACGAGGAAAACCATGCCGATGGTTTGCAGACGCAACTTGATCTGATCGGAAAAATCGGTCTGCAGAATTACATCCAGCTTAATTCAGGCCCAGTCGGGGAAGGCGAAAGCGCGGGAGACTAAATAAATATTGCGTCCATTTTTGTTTGTGCGTAATAATAATCGCATGTCCCTGCGTACAAACAACCACTTTGGCAAGGTGGCTACGGCCTGTTTGGTAACGGCCTTAGGCTATGCTGCCACGACTCATATCGATCCTGATCATGTTGGCGTAACCGTGCCGTTTTTTGGGCTTGGAAAGCCTGATCCATCCCAGACGATCCGCGATCCAGGCTGGCATCTGAAAGCACCATGGAATCGCGTGGTGCAGAGGGATCCTCATAAGCCCCTGGTGAATCAGACCCTCTTTTGTGATGGTCTTACCAAAGATGACGTCAACGTGGTGATAAATTATATTGTTGTCTACACTTGCCCGCCCGAGACAGGCACCATGCTTGATGGTGCCAAATATTATCTCGCGCCTTTTGATATTTGGGATGATTTTTATCAAACATCCAGAGAACTGACAGCGGCAGAGATCAGGGAGAATCCGCAGCAATGGCTGGACGCCGCGCGACATAGTCTCCAGGCGCGACTGGATCAGAAAAGCACTGGCATCCAGATCTTGAGTATTAGCCTGAATAATATACCTGGGCCTTATTTTGGGTTTCCACCCGGCCCCATCCATTTTTACCCGCCAGCACCAGCGGCTGCGGCAGCAACAGACACCCCCCTACCCCATTAGAAGGCGGGTATTTTGGGGGCTTGTATTCTTGGGACCAAGATGATAATGATTATCATTGTTAGAAAAGAATCATTATCATTTGCAAACAAATCATGATCTTGTGCCTCTGCCACCCGTTCAGCGACAGCCAAGCCAAGGCCCATATGCAGGCCAAGGGCGCGAAGGTCAGCGTGTCTGAAGTCTATAGCGTGTGTTCCGACGGCAAGACGCCGCAATGCTGCACCTGCCTGCAAACCCTGAAGGACATGGTGAAATCCCACAACAGGGCGGTGGCGGTTTAAGTTATAGCTGAAATTGTGGATCAGTCCGCCATTGCTCTGTACAAGCGCCCTGACGTTGTGCTTTTTTAAATCCGTAGAAAAGGAATCGCCATGTTCAAAAAAATCATTCTTGCCCTTGGGAGTTTTGCCCTTATGTCCCCTATTGCTCATGCTCAGGATGCTGCTGTGCCGGCACCCGATTCAGAAAACACCGTTGTTATTGAACTTTCCACCGGTGGTCCGGTGGTGATTGCGCTCAAGCCGGATAAGGCGCCGCAGCATGTTGCGCGCATCAAGCAACTGGCCAATGAAGGTTTTTACAACGGTCAGATTTTCCACCGCGTCATCGAAGGGTTCATGGCACAGACCGGCGATCCGACCGGCACTGGCACGGGCGGTTCGAAATATCCCGATCTGCCTGCTGAATTCAATGATCTGCATTTTGGCCGTGGCGCCGTGGGCGCAGCACGCACATCCGACCCCAACAGCGCCAATTCGCAATTCTTCATTTGCTTTGATGATTGCGGCTTTCTCGATGGCCAGTACACCGTCTGGGGGCAGGTGACATCCGGCATGGAATTTGTTGATAAAGTGGCGCGCGGCGAACCCCCCGCCAATCCTGATAAAATTGTCTCCTTCAAGCTGCAGGTGACTTCGGCAGACAAAAGCCAATAATCAACATCAGGGCTTTGCGCGTTTGATAACCGCAGAAGAGCACGCAGAATTTCTTTCCGGGGACACAATGATCATTGTGTCCCCATTTATTTCTGTCTTATGCTAGCAGCCATGTCCCCCAACGCCGCGCTCATCATCATCGGTAATGAGATTCTTTCGGGCCGGACGCAGGATAAAAATGCCGCGTATATTGCGCAAAAACTGCAGGAACGCGGCATTCGCCTGATGGAGATCCGCGTGGTGCCCGACGATGAGGCGAAAATCATCGCCACCGTCAATGAATTGCGCGCGCGTTTTGATTATATCTTCACCACCGGCGGCATCGGCCCCACACATGACGACATCACGGCGACGTGCATCGCCAAGGCGTTTGGTCTGGCATTTGGCCACCATCCGCAGGCGCTGGATATTTTGCAAAAACATTACGGCGATCAGCTGACCGAGGCGCGCGCGCGTATGGCGATGATGCCTTTGAATGCAAAACTGATTCCCAATCCGGTGTCCGCTGCGCCGGGATTTATTGTGGAGAATGTCTATGTGATGGCCGGCGTGCCCAAGATCATGCAGGCGATGTTCGATCATGTGGTGGCGGGGCTGCGCACGGGGCCTGCTCTGGTCACGCGCAGTGTCTTTTGCGCAATCCCCGAGAGCGTTCTGGCGCCGGGCCTCAGCGCGTTGCAAGATGAATTCGCGGATGTCGAGATTGGCAGCTATCCGCATTTCCAGATCGGCGATATTGGCGTCTCCATCGTCGCGCGCGGCACGGATGCGGCCCGCGTTGAAACCGTCGCCCAGCGCGTCTTCGCCCTCATGCAAAGCATGGGTGGTACGCCACGGTGGGAGTGAAAGCGCTTCGAATAGTAATTTTATTTTCCGAAAAGTTGACTTTGGTTTTTTAATTTGATAGCAGTTAAAAAACATTAACAGAGGAGTTATTAATGTCGTTGAGTGAGTTATTGATAGGAAGGAGGAGAAGGTCGGGTGTAACAGCATCACAGAACTCTTCTGCATTGCCATCTCTTTTAGAAACAAGTGTATATGCTTATACGCGTTTGATACAGGAAACGCCCGAGTCAATGGGATGGACTCCCTTGGCGGAAATCATGAGTGAATCGCCTAAAGCCCTCACTTTGGCCGCTCAACTAGAAATGAGAAGTTGGGCTATCGCGAGAAGAGGCGATGATGGGCGCTATACAATAACTCTCTATGATTCCTCTATGCATTTCAGGGCAAGTCCAAAGGTCGGTGTTCGTGAGACGCTGTATCAAGATGGAAGAACATTTACCTTTAAAGACGCTGTGCAAATTTTATCGAATATCGAAGCAACGCTAAAAGAAGACCCTCAACGCCGTCCTTGTACAGATCATGGCACATGTCAGGGAGATCCAGACGCTCCGGTGCATTACTCGCGCTTTCTTGCTCCCGCTGCGGCTAAGCCCGACGCGCCATCACATACCGCGCCAGCTCTTCGAACATAAAGGCGCGGCCTTCGAAGATCTTCAGGTGCGCCACGGCCTGTTCGATAATCATTTGCGCGCGGCCTTTGGCCTGATCCTTGCCCAGCGTTGAAACGAAGGTGGCCTTGCCAGCACGGAGATCTTTGCCCTGCTCCTTGCCGGTGTCTTGTGGGTCGGCCTCGACATCGAGAATGTCATCCGTCACCTGAAACGCCAGGCCGAGATCGAAGGCGTAGTTGCGCAGCGCTCGGCGCTGGGGCTCGCTGGCTTTGCCCAGGATAGCGCCGGATTCGGCGGCGAAGCACATCAGCATCCCCGTCTTCATGCGCTGCAGGCGCGAGATGGTGCCAAGATCGAATTCTTCCTTCTCGCCGATCAGATCCAGCATCTGCCCGCCGACCATGCCTTGCGCGCCGGACGCGCAGGCCAGCGCCCGCACCAGTTCACAGCGCACATGCGGGTCCTGGTGGGTTTCAGGTTCGCTCAGGACTTGAAACGCCAGCGTCATGAGCGCGTCCCCCGCCAAAATCGCCGTAGCCTCGCCGAACTTCTTGTGCACGGTGGGGTGGCCGCGGCGCAGGGCGGCATCATCCATCGACGGCAGATCGTCGTGAATCAGGGAATAGCAATGCACGAATTCAACCGCCGCCGCGACACGGCGCGCGCGCGATGAATCAACATTGAACAAAAAGGCCGATTGCATCGCCAGAAACGGGCGCAGGCGCTTGCCGCCCGCAAGCGTGCCATGGCGCATGGCTTCCATCAGCGGCGCTTCGGGCAGTTCCGTTGTGGTCAGCAAACGGTCCATTGTACGGTTCACCGCTTCGGCAATGTCCTGCAAGGCATCGTTGAGCGTAGGGCTGGCGTCGCGTGGTGAAGGGCTCATGGGCTTGGCTATTCTTTATTGGTTGTTGTTGTCCAAAAATTTTTCCAGCGTCACGCTGCCATCCTTGGCCTGCATGATTTTTTCGATTTTCATCTGCGCTTCCTGCAGTTTTTTCTCGCAATGGGTTTTCAGCGCCATACCCTGTTCATAGGCGCTCATAGCCTCTTCCAGCGGCGCTTTGCCGCTCTCCAGTGAACGCACAATCGTCTCCAACGCGCCCAAAGCATCTTCAAAACTCATATTTGCGGTATTTAGAGCTTGCGCCATCGTGGTTTTTGTCTTCTTTTCAAAGGCGTTAGTGTATTGCAAAATAGTGTTTTTCTCAAGGGGAGAATTCGGAAAATAAGCATGGAGACTCCATACCTTATCCCGCCCGGTCTACGCGTCTATGCGATCGGTGATATTCACGGTTATCTGGTGCCGCTGCAGGCGATGCAAGAACAGATCGCGGCAGATCTGCTGCGCGGCGCAGCGCCGGAGCGCGTGCATATTGTTTATCTCGGCGATTATGTGGATCGCGGGCCGGATAGCCGCGGAGTGATTGATTATCTTATCAGCCGTCGCGACCGAGGCGACGGCATCGCCAAAACCTTTATTCGTGGCAATCATGATGTTCTGTTTCTGGATTTCATGGACCCGCCGCAGGACAGGCCGCCGCTGGCGGATGCGCAGACCTGGCTGCGCTGGGGCGGGGAAGAAACATTGCGCAGCTACGGCGTGAGCCTTCCCGAGGCGTTTCTCCCCGCCGAATTTGAGCGGATGATGCCGGCGCTGCGCCAGCACGTGCCATCGGCGCACCGAGACTTTCTTAAAGGCATGCGCAGCCATGTGATCATCGGCGGTTATTATTTCACGCATGCGGGGGTCGATCCCCTGGTACCGTTGGAGCGTCAAGACCGCACGACGTTAATGATCATGCGCGAGCCGTTTTTGTCCTGGAGCGGATTGCTGGAAAAACGTGTTGTGCATGGGCACACCGTCACGGCGGAGCCTGATGTTCATCCGCACCGTATTGGCCTCGACACCGGGCTTTATAAAGGCGGCAAGCTGACCTGCGGCGTATTTGAGGGGGCAGAGGTCAGATTTTTACAGGTTTAAGCGCCCTTCCAGCGCGCCAACCAGCATTTGCCCTAGCGTGATGTGCATTTCCTGGATGCGGGCGGTGGTGGTGGAAGGAACGATCAAACAAGCATCGCAGAAATCTCTCATCTTCGCACCGTTCGCGCCCGTGAGACCGGCTGTGCGGAGCCCCATGCTGCGCGCGGTTTCCAAGGCGGCGAGGACATTGGCACTGGTGCCTGAGGTGCTGATGCCGATGGCGACGTCGCCGGGCTTGCCCAACGCTTCGATCTGCCGCGCGAAAATCTGGCTGAAGCCCAAATCATTGCCCGCCGCTGTGAGGGCGGAACTGTCGGTCGTCAAAGCCAGCGCCGCCAGAGCCTTGCGGTTGTTGCGGTAGCGGATGGTAAACTCGGTGGCCAGATGCTGCGCGTCTGCCGCACTGCCGCCGTTGCCAAAGAACATCAGCTTGCCGCCCTGCTGCAGGGATGCGGCGCAAAGATCGACCAGAGCCGTAAAATCACGCTCGAGCGTGGCAAAGGTTTTGTGCGCGACATCGAGATGCTCGGCGGTTTCATCACGCCAGAAAGTTTTGAGATCGAACATTGTTACAACTCTAAAAAAAATTTCACCGCGGAGACGCATCCCCTTTCGTCCTTCGGACGCAACCTGCCTGCCCCGGCTGAGGGCGGACAAGGAGAGCGCAGAGAAGAAAGTATATTTAACACGGAGGACACGGAGGAAAAAGTGGTTACAGACACTCTCCGAGAGCTCCGTGATCTCCGTGTTTAAAAATAAAACTCTGCGCTTACCGCGCCTCCGCGTTGAAAATTCCTTAACCCCCGCCCTGCAAGTCCACCGGTGCATTCACGGCATCGCCTTCGCGCTGGATTTGCGGCTTTTTGTAATTGCGCTGCATGTCCTGCATCACTTTCTGCCGTTTGATCGCGGCGCGATTATAGGCGAGCTGTTCGGGGCTGAGCTGGAAACCCACCACGACCTTATAGCGCGGGCCGCGGGCCGTGTTGGCGATGGGGATGATCTGACGCAGGTTTTCGGTGTATGTCGCGCGCCCAGATCCCGGGGTATAGTTCAAGCTGGCGGCGAAAACTTCCTTGGCCAGCACATTGCCGCCTGGCTCTTTGACCGCCACGAAGAACGGGATGGAGAAGAACTCCTTGTTTTCCGCCTTTTGCGCGGGACCTAAGCGCCCATCGAATTGCAGCTTCAGATCCATGGTGACGCTTTTGGGATTGTACGTGCAGGCCGCACCGACAAGCGTCAAGTTGACACTGGTGATCAGGGAATCCTCAAACGGATTTTTGACAGGGCGAAATTCGTTATAAGCGGCAAGCTCTGGCACTGCCTCAACCTTTGGGCAATCGCTGCCGGCGACGAAATCCTCCGGGTTTGTCCCGTTGCGCAAGCTGGGCAGGCTGAGATCGCCCAGGCCGCCTTTCAGCTCGTTCCAGGTATCCGCACAGCTGACAAGCACCAACGCGCCGCATAAAACAATAATCGCTTTGAAATTCTTCATGCGCTCTATTTAACCACCAAGAGGCCAGTTTGGAAAGAATATCTTGGGAAAGAATATCTTGGCCTGATCCCCCTGCCAATGCTAAAACCCTGTGCATGCAGGCTCTAACCGTTTATCTGGCCGCGCCGCGCGGGTTTTGCGCCGGGGTGGACCGGGCGATCCAGATTGTGGAAATGGCGCTGGCCAAGTACGGCGCGCCAGTCTATGTGCGCCATGAGATCGTGCACAACAAGTTCGTGGTGGAATCGCTGCGCGAGAAAGGCGCAATGTTTGTTGAGGAGCTGGACGAGATCCCCGATGACGGACAGCCCGTTGTCTTCTCCGCGCATGGCGTGCCCAAGCGCGTGCCCGAAACCGCGCGCAGACGAAATATGTTCTATATCGACGCCACTTGCCCGCTGGTCAGCAAAGTGCATAAGGAGGCCGAGCGTTACCACAAGCAGGGCAAGCAGATCATTCTGATCGGCCATGCCGGGCATCCGGAGGTGGAGGGCACGATGGGCCAGTTGCCGCCCGGCGCTGTTTTGCTGGTGGAGACCATAGGAGATGTGGAGAATCTCAGAATCTCAGAAACCCGGAAATTAGCGTATTGCACGCAAACCACATTATCCGTTGATGACACGGCGCAGATCGTGGCGGCGCTACAGGTGCGATTTCCCGATATCGAAGGCCCGGCAAAGGAAGATATTTGCTACGCCACTACCAATCGGCAAGCCGCAGTGAAGGCGATTGCGCCGCGCTGCGAAGCGCTGCTGGTGATCGGCGCGCCGAACTCATCGAATTCCAACCGGCTGGTGGAAGTGGCGCTGCAGCATGGCTGCAGCAAGGCGATGTTGATCCAGCGCGCGGCGGATCTGGATTGGAATTGGCTGGACGGCGTGGCGCATCTGGGCCTCACCGCCGGCGCCTCAGCCCCCGAAACGCTCGTGGATGAAGTCATCGCCGCCCTGCGCGGGCGTTATGCGGTGACGATCGAAGAAATCGCCATCACGCAAGAAAACGTGCATTTCAAAGTGCCGGGGGTGCTGGCGGCGGCGTAGGAGCCACTCCCTTTATGAGGGAATAATCATAGACATCATGAGCGAGATGAAGCGGTGGTAGACGCGACTCTCCCCTTTCCTTCACTCCGATTTCCACATAGTAACCATTATATCGGGGACTATTTCCTGCCTGCAACAACATACACGCCTGCTTCATTGCTGACCTCCAGCAAGTTGGTCTTGCTCGACTTGTCATTCATTGCACAAATCTCACGGACGATTTTTCTTTCGAGTCTTCTTGCCGCATTCGTGTTGAATTGAAGAAACAAGAATCTTTTTTCCGGAGTCAAACGCGCAGCTTCATCAACGATTGTCAAAATGGCTTTGCGGACGTCTTCGCGGTGAATGTCGGGTGAAGCCTGAATGGCGGCTTTGAGAATACTTAATTTTATCTCTAATCGCTCAGGCTTTGGTGAGGTTTGTGCTACTGGTTTTGGCGGTCTGCCTCTCTTCTTGTTTAACGTTATGTTCATTTTTTACATTTCTCCCTTGTTATTGTGTAAAACGGACTATAGACTTTTTATTTATGTTTTTCAATATTATTATTAAAATCCATGAAAGTATCAGAAATCAACATCTTCACCGACGGGGCGTGCAGCGGAAATCCGGGGCCGGGGGGCTGGGCGGCGCTGCTGCGCTATAACGGCCATGAGAAGGAAATCAGCGGGTTTGAGGACCAGACCACCAATAACCGCATGGAGATGCTGGCGGTGGTGCGGGCGCTGGAGGCGCTGAAGAAACCCGCGCGTGTGAAACTGTATACCGACAGCCAATATGTTTCCAAAGGCGTGCATGAATGGATGCCAGGCTGGAAGAAAAAAGGCTGGCCGGCGCGTATTAAAAATCAGGATTTGTGGCAGCGCATTGATGCGTTGCTGCAGATCCACGATGTTTCGTTTATCTGGATCCGTGGTCATGACGGGCATCCCGAGAATGAGCGCGTGGATGCGCTGGCGCGGGAGATGATAGAGAAGAGAGGAATAGAGGAATAGAGAAGGACAAGACAAGCGTGTTTATTTTCTCTTCCTCTTTTCCTCTGTCCTCTGTCCTCTTTCATCCCAACTTATCCACAACCCATCTGAATCCATAACCCCCAAATTAAGAACTCGTTAACTGATTCGCC
>JAKLKY010000003.1 GCA_023150415.1 Alphaproteobacteria bacterium
CTTTGGCGTGCACCAGCGCCTGATGCTGTCGCAAAAAGGCAAGGGCGTGGATGTGCTGGTGATGACGGCAACGCCCATTCCGCGCACGCTGACGCTCACGGCCTATGGCGACATGGATATCAGTCGTCTGGATGAGAAACCGCCGGGACGAAAGCCCATCGACACACGCTTGATCCCGGCGGAAAAGATGGATGCGATGATCGACGGCCTGCGCCGCCGCATCAAGGACGGCGCACGCGTGTATTGGGTGTGCCCGTTGGTAGAGGACTAGGAGGTAATGGATCTGGCCGCGGCGGAAGCGCGCTTTGATCACTTGCAACAAATTTTCGGCGTGCGTGTAGGGCTTGTTCATGGACGCCTGAAACCAACGGAAAAAGATGATGTGATGGCGCGGTTTGCGGCGGGCGATCTTGATATTCTTGTTGCAACAACAGTGATCGAAGTTGGTGTTAATGTGCCGCAGGCGACCGTGATGATCATCGAACAGGCCGAGCGCTTCGGCCTCTCGCAATTGCATCAGCTGCGCGGGCGCGTCGGGCGCGGCATGGATCAATCCTATTGCTTCTTGTTGTATACGGGTCCGTTAAATGAAACAGCCAAGGAGCGCTTGTCCATCATGCGCCAGACCGAAGACGGATTTCTGATTGCCGAGAAGGATCTGGAATTGCGCGGCGCGGGCGATGTGCTGGGCGTGCGGCAAAGCGGTCTGGCGGAATTTCATCTGGCTGATCTGATGGTGCACGGGGAATTGCTGCAAGCGGCGCGCGATGATGCAAGGCTTATCCTGGCGCGTGACCCGGAATTGCAGTCCGAGCGCGGGCAAGCGTTGCGGACGCTGCTCTATCTGTTCGAGCGCGATCAGGCAATTGCGTATTTAAGGAGCGGATAAATTCTGCTTCCGAGGGTGGATGGATCGTTTCAATAAGCCTCCCCGATTTGGTTACAAAGGCGGCAGCAAAGCCGATATCTGTTCGATTAACGGGCACACCAAATGAATCTAAAATATTGCTTATGTGGGGTTGATGCGCAACCACAAGCGTATCCTCTCTTCTCTCCGCAATTCTTGCGCAGGCTTTCTGCGGATCGATCAGCTTTTGATCTGCGAATGTTAGATCAAGCAACTGTTCGACACGCGCATTAAATTTGTTCTGGAACGTCGCAGCGATAATTTGGGCTGTACGCAGGACGCGCGGCGTGGACGAGGTGATAATCACCGTCGGCATATGTCCCTTTTCATGGAGCTGAAAGGCAATGCTTCGCGCCTGGAGTTCAGCGTATTTCGCCAGCTCATCTGTCATTTCGTTCTGCTCGCCAAAGGCAGCATGGCGCATAAAAATTATCTTCATGGTCATTCCATATGGCGAGGTTAGAATATTATAGAAAAATAATCAAGGAATTTTTCTGGCAAACAACATATACCGCCGCGATTTTGTGGCATAGCCGCGATTTTCCAGCGCGGCGCGGATTTCATTGATGTTGGATTTTCCCTCACGTTCGGGCGAACAATCGACGGCGAATTTGCGCACCGGAATGCTGCTGATCCCTTCCAACACTTCGTTCTCGACGCCTTCGGCCTCGAGCTTGAAGAAATCGACCTGCGTCACATTATTCTCCCGCGCCCAGTTTTCAAACCGGCGTAAGACAATAGATTGCGTCTGACCGGTGGCCTGTTCATCGGGTGCAAGCAATGAGTCATCGAAATGCGTAGCACTCATGTTCAATGCGGCTTGCTTATCTTCATAATAAAGGCCACAGGCTTGCGGCCGGATTCTCGCGTAGCCGGCAATGTTTTGCAGCAGCGCCTTGTGATTAAGCGGTGAAGGTTCAAAGGCGAAAATCATCTGCGCCCGCTCATGCGCGCTGCGCGAAAACAGACCCGCGAAAGCGCCGCAATCAACGACAAGATCGCCCGGCTCAACTTCGACAAAACCTGGCATCTGGTATTTCTCGCGCAGCCAGCGCTCCGCCCCCACCGCCATCATATGCACAATCGACAGCGGCACCGGCGCATCCGCGCCGCAGGGAAAGACAACGCGCTGGCCGCCCGCTTCCACAGCACAAAAATCGCTGTCGATGCGCTGCAGACGCACGGGCTGATGCCCGGGTAAAAATCCGCTGATGGTCTGGAATATGGGTCCAGCCTGCCGACGTGCAAATTTTCGCAACAGGCGCGCAGTCCAGACGCCCAGAAGAATTTGCGGATGGGAATGAAAATCGCGCTGTGCCGTCATGGCGTCAGCATAGCCCAGCCTTAGAACAGCCGCAATGTGCTCTGAAGCGTTTGTACACCTAGCGCCAGGCCCGTCGTGCCCAGCAACTGCCGCGTTTGCAACGCGAGTAACAAGGCGCTGTCTTCGTTTTCATCGCCAAGGGTGAGATCTTCAGCGCCAGCGTTAAGCGTATTGATCGTATCTTCCAGATAGGTCTGGCGCGCATCGATCACGGCCGTGTCGTTTGCCAAGCCACGAGCGAATGTTTCCAGCGTATTTTGCGCGGAATCAACTTCGTCCTGCGTATCACTGATGGTCGAACTGCTGCTGAAATTTGCCTGGCTGAGGCCCAGCCCGTCTGCGTTCAGCTGTGCGCCTTCGCTGGTGAGGGAGTCGCCGTTGGTGTCGCTAAAGTAGATGGTCATGTCATCCCCGGCCAGCAAATTCACGCCTTCGAATTCGGAATCTTCCACCAGAGTGTCGATTTGATCGAGGAGGTCATTGTATTCGGCCTCGTAATTAGCAAGATCGCCAGCGCTTTCGCCCAGCAAAATGCTTTCCGATGAGGTATTGCCGCTGCCGTCCGCGCCGGACTGCAAAACGCGCGTACCGAAGCCCAGCTGTTGCAGATCGATTTTTCCGGCTGTGCCCGCGGCTGCCCCGTCTTCGACCAGACTGATCTGAACGGATTCAACGCTGTCATCAATGGCACGGATAGTCAGCGTGCCATTCGATGAATCAAAGCTGGCTTCGACAAGCGTGTTCAAAGAACCATTGTTATTGATGCCGTCGAGAAGATCTTGCACTGTGTCCGTTGTTGGATCGGTGGTAACGCTTACGCCCGTTAGGCCGTTGATGCCGATTTTCAGCGTATCGCCACTGTCGCCGTCGAAAATATCGCCCGCTGCGCCGCCCGATGTGTCGGTGAGGTTGCGCAATACGGTGCTGGTCTGCGCGGTTGTACCACCCACAGCGTACAAGGAAACGCTGGTTAAGGATGGCTCGGCAATGACCGTGATGCGCGTCTTGGCCGTGCCGTCCGTGCTGGCGGTGATGTCAAAATCGCTAAAGCCCAGCGCGTTGGCGAGTTGTGAATCGGCCGCGCCGGCAGAGCTCTCAAACTCCACTTCAAAGCGCGTATTATCCGCCGTTTTGATGTTCAGCTGGCCGGAGCCATTGAGGCTGGCCTCGAAGACCTGCGTAGCGCTGGAGTCTGTGATCGCGTTGATCTCATTCACCAGATCGCTAGCAGAATCCCCGGTATTGATGGTGACACTGTTGGCGCTGTTGATTGAGCCATCGGAGTCGACAAAGCGGAAGCGTAGCTTATCGGTATTATCAATCCCGGCCACAGCCGTAAGATCGGAGAAGGCGCTGAGGCTGCGGTCGCCGGTGATGCTGGCTTCCTGCGTTGTGCCGGTCAGGGTTTCAAGCGCATCTTCTGCGATGCCCTCGGCCTGATCGATCAAATCTTGCAATGATGTGATTGAATTATTTGCAGATTCAATTGTTGAAATCTTGCTGGTGATGCCATCCAGAACGGTGGTCAAGCGCGCGGCGCGGCTGCTGAGGCCTTGCGATGTGAAATAGCTGCTGGGGTTGTCGAGCGGCGTGGCGACGCGCAGGCCGCTGGCCAGGCGCTGTTGCACATCATCGATCTGGGTCGCGGTTCTTTGCAGCGCCAAAAGCGTGTTTTTCATGGGCGCAGTTAGGCCTGCGCCATAAGATAATATGGACGTCATGGTGTCTCTCTCGGGTGTTAATCTGAAGTTGGAAAGAACTTAAGAAGTAACGCACTTGCCCGGCGCAAAACCGCGAATCCTGGGATTCCGCACCAGCAGTGACGAGAGCGACATCCTGCCGCTTATGAGGGCAGTATCGCGGGAAAGGGTTAAAATATGGTTAGAGTCGCAAGAAAAGCGGTCAAAAATAATATAATCTATTGATAATATTGAATATTTTTAACCCCCTCAGCACAACTTCGTTGTGCTGATCTTTTTGATTCTTCGCGGGTTCGAAGGAAGCACTACGCTTGAATGGTGACCGCGGTGGGATTCGAACCCACGACCCCATCATTAAAAGTGATGTGCTCTACCGGCTGAGCTACGCGGTCGGTCTTGAAATTCATTAAGACTGGGGCACAATATGGATTTGCCCCTCTGCCGTCAAGAAACTATTGCGTCTGGCCCAATTTTTTCTGCAGTTTCTGCGCGACCTGAGGCGTCACGAAGGCCGTGATATCCCCGCCAAGGGCGCAGATTTCCTTGACAAAAGAAGCTGAGACAAACTGCCACTTATCCGATGCCATCAGGAAAACCGTCTCGATCCCAGGGTCGAGCTTGGCGTTCATGCCCGTCATCTGGAATTCATATTCAAAATCCGATATGGCCCGCAGGCCGCGGAAAATACAAGCCGCCTTCATGTCACGGGCAAAGCGCACCAGGAGGCTGTCGAAGGGTTGAACGTCGATGGGACAGCCTTTCTCGGGCAGATTGGCGATATCCTCGGCCACCATCGCCACGCGCTCATCTCGCGAGAAAAGCGGTCCCTTGCGGGCGTTGCCAGCGACACCGACGATGAGCCGGTCCACCAGCTTGCTGGCGCGCTGGATCAGTTGCAGATGGCCCTTGGTGACAGGGTCAAAAGTACCGGGATAAACGCCGATGCGGGGAATGCTCATGCGCTCACTATAGCCGGATTTTAGCGCGCGGCAATATGTTGATCTGCAGGCGCGGCCCCAACTCCACCAACACAAGTGCAAGCACAATCAAACCGCAGCCCGCCCAGCCCAGAGCATCCAGACGCTCGCCCAGAAAAAACGCGCCGGCACCAGCCGCAAACAAGGCCTCGCTGGCCATGATGATCCCGGCATCGGCGGGCGGGGTGTGGCGCTGCGCCACCGCCTGGAGCGTAAAACCCAGCCCTCCGGCAAGCAACCCGGTATAAAGCAAGGGCAAGATATGGGCTTTTGCTGCTTCGAGGTTCAACCCCTCCCAGCCGAAACCGCCACTGAGGCCAAGAAGAATGCAAAACACGAATTGTACGATGGCCAGTGTCACAGGCCGTTGCGTAACTTGGACCAACCAGCCCATCAACGCCACCTGCAGCCCGAAACACACCGCACAGGCGAGAATCAAAAAATCGCCAGTATGAAAGGATTCCAAGTGTCCGCCGCCCAACAAGAATGTGCCGCCCAGCGCCAGAACACAGGCCGGACCGATATGCCATGAGGGAACCCGCCCAAATAAGGGCCAGGCGAAAAACGGCACCAGCAGAATATAAAGCCCCGTTAGAAATCCGCCATTAGTGACGCTGGCGGTCAGCATGCCGACTTGCTGCAAAAATGTTCCGGTACAAAAACTCAGGCAAAGAATGAGAACAGGAAGAATATACCCGCGCCGAAGCGGCGGGCCGTTGCGGGCCTCGCGCAGCGCAAAGGGCAACACCACAAGAAACGAGAGCAAAAACCGTGCGCCGATAAAGCCGAAAGGACCGAGCGCGAAACCATCACTATCTTGTTGCATGGCGGATTTTTGCGCGACAAACGCCGCACCCCAAATGGCGGCGGTCAGCAGCAGCAACAGATCGGCGCGGAGGCGGGACATGGAGTTTATTAAGGGCAATCCTAGGCGCAGCGCAAGGGAAGAATCTGCGTATTGCAATCAGGCACGGAACTTATATTCCCTCTTCCGGGGTGTCGGGGCTGTCTTCTTCCCCCTCTTCCTGCACCAGCCAGGCCACAGACACGACGTTTTCGCCCTCGCCGACCTTGAAGACGGTCACGCCCTGGGCGCTGCGGCCGGTGACGCGGATATTCTCGACCGGCGTGCGTATCAGCTGGCCCTTATCGGAGACCAGCATGATCTGGTGATTGTCGGTGACCGGGAACGTCGCCACCACCTGCCCGCCATTCTTCGACGTCAGCGCCATATTGGTGACGCCCTGCCCGCCGCGCCCTGAAACACGGTATTCATAGGCCGAGGTGCGCTTGCCGAAGCCCTTGTTGGTGACGGTGAGCAGCAATTGCTCGCCTGCCAGCAATTCGCGGTAGCGTTCCTGCGAAAGTTCGATTGTGGCGACATTTTCCTGTGGCTCATCAGATACAACCGCTTCGCCTTCGTCCGCGACCATACGGCTGGCGGCTTTCAGATACGCGTCACGTTCTTCAGGCGTGATATCGAGATGTTTTAAAATCGACATGGAAATCACTTCATCATCCTTGCCCACCAGCTTGATGCCGCGCACGCCGGTCGAGGTGCGGCCCGCAAACACGCGAATGTCGCTTACAGGGAAGCGGATCGCCTTGCCGTTGCGCGTGGCGAGAAGGACATCTTCGTCTTCCTTGCAGATTTTCACGGAGACGAGTTTCTCGCCCTCCTCGAGTTTCATGGCGATCAGCCCGTTGGCGCGGATATTCTGGAAGTCGGCCAGTTTATTGCGCCGCACCGAGCCGTGCGAGGTGGCAAACATGATGTCAAGCTTGTCCCACAATTCTTCGTTCTCAGGCGTGCGTAGATAAACGCTCACCGTTTCGCCCGCTCCCAGCGGCAGCATATTCACCAGTGCCTTGCCGCGCGACTGCGGCGTGGCCAGCGGCAATTGATAGACCTTCATGCGGTGCACAATCCCGCGCGAGGTGAAGAACAAAATCGGCGTGTGGGTGGAAGCCACAAACAGATCGGTGACGTAATCATCATCCTTCGTCGTCATTGCGGCCCGGCCCTTGCCGCCGCGGCGCTGCGCGCGATACGTGTCAAGCGGCACGCGCTTGACGTAGCCGCCACCTGTGATTGTCACCACCATATCCTCACGCTGAATGAGGGATTCGATATCGGTTTCAAATTCGGATTCGATGATTTCCGTACGGCGGGGCGTGCCGAATTTTTCTTTGACCTCTTGCAATTCGCCCACCAACACACCCAGCATTTTCTCACGGCTGGCGAGGATCGCTAGATATTCACCGATTTGGTCGGTAATTTCTTTCAGCTCATTGCCGATTTTATCGCGCTCCAGTCCTGTGAGGCGATGCAAGCGCAGCTCCAGAATCGCGCGGGCCTGTGCCTCGGAGAGATTATAGGTGCCATCCGCAGACACCCTATATTCGGGGTCATCAATCAACGCAATTAGCGGCGCAACATCGCGCGCGGGCCAGGCGCGCGCCATCAATTGTTCGCGCGCGGTGGTGGGGTCTTTGGCGGCGCGGATCAGGGCAATGACTTCATCAATATTCGCCACCGCGACGGCCAGACCAGCCAAGACATGCGCGCGCTTGCGCGCCTCGCCCAGTTCGAACACCGTGCGGCGGGTGATGACTTCCTCGCGGAAGCGCACGAAAGCGCGAATGAAATCTTTCAGCACCAGCATCTGCGGCCGGCCACCCATCAGCGCCACCATGTTGCACGGGAAATTCGTCTGCAGCGCCGTATGCTTGAACAGCTGGTTCAGCACCACTTCGCCGTTTGCATTGTTCTTTAATTCCACCACGATGCGGGTGCCGTCCCGGTCGGATTCGTCGCGCACTTCGTGAATGTCTTCAACGATTTTCTCGCGGCCGACTTCGCCCAGACGCTCGAGCAATTTGCCCTTGTTAACCTGATACGGCACATCGTCGATGATGATTGCCTGGCGTTTGCCGATCTCCTCGAAATGCGTGCGGGCGCGCATTGTCACGGACCCGTTACCGGTGTGATACGCGCTGCGGATACCGCTGCGCCCCAGGATCATCGCGCCGGTGGGAAAATCCGGGCCGGGGATGATCTGATTTAATTCTTCGGTGCCGATATCCGGATTGGCCACATAGGCGATACAAGCATCAACCACTTCGTTCAAATTATGCGGCGGAATGTTGGTGGCCATACCCACGGCGATTCCGCCCGCGCCGTTGACCAGCAAATTCGGAATGCGTGCCGGTAGCACCATAGGCTCCACCGTCGATTCATCGTAGTTGGGCTGGAAATCCACGGTCTCTTTTTCAATGTCTTGCAGCAGGGCTTCGGCGGCCTTGTCCAGCCGCGCCTCGGTATAGCGCATCGCCGCCGGCGCATCGCCGTCCATCGAGCCAAAATTCCCCTGTCCGTCGATCAACGGCAGGCGCAGTGACCAGGGCTGCGCCATGCGCACCAATGCGTCGTAAATCGCCAGATCGCCGTGCGGGTGATATTTACCCATCACATCCCCGACGATGCGGGCGGATTTCTTATACGATTTATCGGACGTATAACCGCCTTCGCGCATAGCGTGGAAAATGCGCCGGTGTACCGGCTTCAACCCATCGCGCACATCGGGCAATGCCCGGCTCACGATCACGCTCATCGCGTAATCGAGATAGGATTGTTTCATCTCATCTTCGAGGGAGATAATCGGGAAAGTCTCGTCAGTTTTGGCCGGATCGGACATCGATCTTTACGCTATGTTTAAATGTTGATTTTTCAAGGGATTTTGTAGCAGTTGGGGGTAAGAAAAACAAGACCTTTTCCCCCTCTTCTGCACCTGTTTGTTATCCCCGCGAAGGCGGGGATGACAAGTACTAAAACGGTATCTCGTCTTCAAATTCCTGCGGTGCCGGCTGGCGCGCGGCTGCGGTGCCACCGGATGACATGGAAGAATCATTGCTGGCATACGAGCCGCCGCTATCGCGCGAACCTTTGGAATCGAGCATCGTCAATTCACCCCGGAACGGGCGCAGCACGACTTCGGTGGAATATTTCTCAACGCCGCTTTGATCCGTCCATTTGCGGGTCTCCAGCTGGCCTTCGATGTAAACTTTCGCGCCTTTTTTCAGGTAATTCTCGCACACATTGACGATGTTCTGGTTGAACACAACGACGCGGTGCCATTCGGTTTTTTCCTTGCGCTCGCCGCTTTGCTTGTCCTTCCAGCTCTCGGACGTGGCGATGGAGAGATTGCACACGCGGTCCCCGGACTGCATCGACCGCACTTCCGGATCCTTGCCCAGATTGCCCACGAGAATGACTTTATTGACTGAACCGGCCACAGCGCTTCTCCTTTAAGTTGTTGTTATAAGAGGGACTATAGAGCGTTGCTTTGAGAGAGGCAATGAAGAATATAAAAGGGGACGGAACTGAAGTTCCGTCTCCTGACTGACACACAGGCACTATGCCGCCGCCTTGTATTCCACTTGCTCTTCCTGCAGTGCCTTTTGATAGGCGGGCTGGGCGCTAATGGTTTTCAGCAGCGTTTTTGTCTTTGGGCCGAAGCTGAACTGACGCGGCAGCCATGACCAATTGGCAATGACGGTGAGAAGAATATCGGCTGCTGTTTGCTCCTTGCCGCACAGATACGGGCCGTTCGCAGCCAGATGGGTTTCGATTTCGTCCCACATGGACTGAATACTGTCGAGCGCGGCCTTTAAAGCTTTTTCCTTGGATGGGCCATCATCGACCGTGCGCCCGATCATGCCTGCTTTACTATAGGCCACATGCAGCGTCGCATTCGCGAACATCAGCCATTGCAGCGCATTGGCGCGCGCCCAGCCGGATTTCGGCAATAACGGACTGCTATGCGCATCGCACAGATAGGTGATGATCGCGCCGCCTTCGCGCATGCCATGCCCATCGAATTCCAGAAACGGCACAGCGCCACGGGGATTCTTTTTGAGGAATTCAGGTTTTTTGGTGTCACCGTCCTTGATGGATGTTCTCACCGCCTTGAACGGCACGTTGAGCGTATTCAAAATCACATGCACCGCCATCGAGCAGGCACCGGGGGAATAATAAAGCGTATACATTAAATTCTCCTTATATATTGCACTTACAGATGCACACACAAATAGGGCGGATCCGCATGGCGTCAAGAACTATAAGATAGTCATTCCAATTAAGAATCTGACACTTACCATCGTCATTACCCGCATGAAGCGGGTGATGACGGCTGAGGGATATGTGTCCGGCTCTTAATTGCAATGGCTATACCTATAGTTGAAATAATAAAGTAACAAAATTACAAAATTTTATTACTGTGGATAAAATGTGGCAAATTATTACTTGACGCTTGCAAGATAAATCATTTATGGTTTTTATTATGCTATCAAAAGAAAATTTTTAATGGAGGAATTGCAATAATGAGCGCTAAACTAATCCATCGTACCCATGCCAGCCGAACAGGTGTTTTTGTTGATCGTGATGCAAAACAGCAACTTCTTGAGAGTGTTCCTGCGCGCGGTGCTGTTGTTGATTTAGGTCCGCAGTTTTATTCCACTGACGCGATGGAGCCTGCATCACCCAATGAATTGACTTCTGATAGATGGGATAAAACAACCATTCGCCGTAGCGAAGATCCGGTTGATACGCAGGAATTGATCGCAGAGTTTGAGAGGATGGCTTCTCCGGAAGTGGAGAGTAATCCAGATGATCAACCAACGCTACATGAAGCGTATGCTGTTGAGCTTGTCGTACAGAATGCACGCCCAAAACGTCTTGACATCGATGCAGCCCCAGAAACTGCACTTGACCGTGATGGCGAGGAAGTTTTTGTATCTCCCGGCGCAAAACTGGTTCTGGTCGCTGCGTAACAAAAAATTGGACTTTGTGCCGCGCATGCGCCATATGAATGGCCATGCGCGAAACTCTCTCCATCCGCGGGGCGCGGGAACATAATCTCAAGAATGTCAGCATCGACATGCCGCGCGATCGCTTGATTGTAATCACGGGCTTGTCAGGTTCTGGCAAGTCATCGCTGGCGTTTGATACGATCTATGCCGAGGGGCAGCGGCGCTATGTCGAGTCACTCTCGGCGTATGCGCGGCAGTTTCTTGAGCTGATGCAAAAGCCGGATGTGGATTCCATCGAAGGCCTGTCGCCCGCGATTTCCATCGAACAGAAAACCACCAGCAAAAATCCGCGCTCCACCGTTGCCACGGTCACCGAAATTTACGATTACATGCGCCTGTTATGGGCGCGTGTCGGTGTGCCCTATTCCCCGGCCACTGGCCTGCCCATCACGG
Organism: Alphaproteobacteria bacterium; assembly: GCA_023150415.1. Taxonomy (GTDB): domain Bacteria; phylum Pseudomonadota; class Alphaproteobacteria; order Micavibrionales; family Micavibrionaceae; genus JAKLKY01. The sequence continues at coordinate 11,173 of JAKLKY010000003.1, forward strand.
CGCAGACGGTGACACAGATCGTCGATCAGATTCTGGGGATGGGTGAGAGTACAAAGCTCTATATCCTCGCCCCCATCGTCCGCGGCCGCAAAGGCGAATACAAAAAAGAACTCAAGGAGTTGCGTGCCAAGGGCTTCCAGCGCGTCAAGATCGACGGCACGTTGTATGAAATCGACGACGCGCCGGCGCTGGATAAGAAATTTAAACACGATATCGCAGTGGTAGTGGACCGTCTGGTCATCCGCGACGATGTGCGCACGCGCCTGGCGGACTCGGTTGAAACAGCTTTAAAACTCGCCGACGGTCTGGTGATCGCCGAAAACGCCGATACGCAGGCACAAACCATTTTCTCAGAAAAATTCGCATGTCCGGTTTCCGGTTTCACGATTGCGGAGATCGAGCCGCGCCTGTTTTCCTTCAACTCGCCGCACGGCGCGTGTCCGTCCTGCGACGGGTTGGGCGTGCGGTTGTATATTGATGAAAATCTTGTGGTGCCGGACCGCAAAAAATCGCTGGCGCAAGGGGCGATCGCGCCCTGGGCCGGTGGCTTCGCACCCTATTACCTGCAGGCGATGGAGGCGGTGGCGGATCGCTACGGATTCAAGATCACCACACCTTGGGAAAAGCTCAAGCCCGAACAGCGCCAGCTGATCCTATACGGCACCGGCAACACGGCGATTGAAACCATCTATCACAGCAAAACCGAAAGCACCTGGCGCAGCAATAAGCCATTCGAGGGCGTCATCCCCAATCTCGAGCGACGCCTGAAGGAAACCGAAAGCAACGCGCAGCAGGAAAAACTGGCCGAATACCAATCCTCCGCCCCGTGCGAAGCCTGCACCGGGCAGCGCCTGAAACCCGAAGCTTTGGCTGTGAAAATCGCGGACCACAGCATCGCCGATGTGGCGGCGATGAGTATTGAGCATGCGGCGGGGTGGTTTACGTCTCTAGCACAAGAGAAGGAAGTAGGAAGAAAGAAGAAGGACGATAAAAATATATCTTCCACCTTATCATCCCAACAACGCCAAATCGCCGATAAGATTTTGAAGGAGATTAACGAACGCCTGACCTTCTTGATGAATGTCGGGTTGGACTATCTCGATCTCGGGCGCGCCTCGGGCACATTATCGGGCGGCGAAAGTCAAAGAATAAGACTTGCCTCGCAAATCGGCTCCGGTTTGACGGGGGTTTTGTATGTGCTGGATGAGCCGTCGATTGGCCTCCATCAGCGTGACAATCACCGTTTGCTGGATACCCTCAAGCGCCTGCGCGATCTGGGCAACACCGTCATCGTGGTGGAGCATGACGAAGACGCCATCCGCGCCGCCGATTTCCTGATCGACATGGGCCCCGGCGCGGGCACACATGGCGGGCAGATCGTCGCCTGCGGCACGCCCGAGAAAGTCTTCAAACACAAAGACAGCATCACGGGCCAGTATATGACGGGCAAACGCGAGATCGCCGTGCCCAAAAACCGCCGCGCCGGAAAATCCAAACAATTCATCGAAGTGATCGGCGCCAACGGCAACAACCTCAAAAATGTCAGCGCGAAAATTCCGCTCGGCACGTTCACCTGCATCACCGGCGTATCGGGTTCGGGCAAGTCGACCCTCACCATCGACACGCTGTTCCGCGCCGCGTCGCGCATGCTGATGGGCAGTGCTGAACATCCCCTGCCGCACAAGGAGATCAAAGGTCTGGAATTTGTGGACAAGGTGATCGACATCGACCAGAGCCCGATCGGCCGCACGCCGCGCTCTAACCCCGCCACCTACACCGGCGCGTTCACGCCGATCCGCGAATGGTTCGCCGGTCTGCCCGAAGCCAAGGCGCGCGGATACGGCCCCGGCCGGTTCAGCTTTAACGTCAAGGGCGGGCGCTGCGAAGCATGCCAAGGCGACGGCGTCATCAAGATCGAGATGCATTTCCTGCCCGATGTTTATGTGACCTGCGAGAGTTGCAAAGGGCGGCGCTATAACCGCGAGACGCTCGATGTCCTCTACAAAGGCAAATCCATCGCCGATGTGCTGGACATGACGGTGGAGGAAGCCGCCGAGTTTTTCGCAGCCGTGCCGTCCATCCGCGACAAGATGGAAACGCTCAAGGATGTCGGGTTGGGTTATATCCATGTCGGGCAGCAGGCAACGACACTCTCCGGCGGTGAGGCGCAGCGAGTGAAACTCTCGAAAGAACTGAGCAAACGCTCGACCGGGCGAACGCTGTATATTCTTGATGAGCCGACGACGGGCCTGCATTTCGAGGATGTACGCAAATTGCTGGACGTGCTGCATCGGCTGGTCGAACAGGGCAATAGCGTGGTGGTGATCGAGCATAATCTCGATGTCATTAAAACCGCTGATTACATCATCGATATCGGCCCCGAAGGCGGCGACAAGGGCGGGCAGGTGATCGCCTCTGGCACGCCCGAAGACGTGGTGAAGGTGAAGGAAAGCTATACGGGGCAGTATTTGAGGCCGTTGTTGAAGAAGGTCGGTAGTGTAAAGGCAGCGTAGAAACCCAGTCTCTGGGATGGTTTGGGGACGAACCTTAAGTTTCGTCTCCTGTAGAATTTAAAGTCTTCGCGTAAATGATTGTCTTTAATTTATTCTTATTGACACCCGCTTTATAATTATGTCATGTTGAGGACCATGAAATCGTTTCGTTCCAAAGCTCTTGGCTTGGCATTTCGCGATGCGTGCATTCAAATTTGCACGCTTGGACCCCATCATAAACAAATCGCCCAGACGACTCTCTTAGCATTTCTTGCGATGTGTTGATCGCGTTTAGCGCCCGATCGCCTTCATAACCGCATCACCCAGGCCGGCGGGAGATTCAGAGACCACAAACCCGGCTTCGCGCATCGCCGCCATTTTCGCGGGGGCGGTGTCATTCGCACCGGAGATCAGCGCGCCGGCATGGCCCATGCGTTTTCCGGGGGGGGCGGTCGCACCGGCGATAAACCCGGCAATTGGCTTTTTATTCTTCGCGCGTTTGTAGAATTCGCAGGCTTCGAGCTCTGCGGTGCCGCCGATTTCGCCGATCATCAAAATCGCCTCGGTTTCGGGATCGTTCAGGAACAGCTCCAGGCAATCAATGAAATTCGTGCCATTGACCGGATCGCCGCCGATGCCGATGCATGTGCTTTGACCAAGACCGACCGCGCCGGTCTGCGCCACAGCCTCATAGGTCAGCGTACCAGAGCGCGAGACGATGCCCACCTTGCCGCGCTTGTGGATGTGGCCGGGCATGATGCCGATCTTGCATTCGCCGGGTGTGATAACGCCGGGGCAGTTGGGCCCGATGAGGCGTGTTTTCGAGCCTTGCAAGGCGCGCTTCACGCGCACCATGTCCAGCACGGGAATGCCTTCGGTAATGCAAACGGCAAGTTCGATTTCCGCATCGATGGCTTCGAGAATCGCATCGGCGGCAAAGGGCGGCGGGACGTAAATAACACTGGCATTGGCGCCGGTTTTGGCCTTCGCATCGGCGACCGTATCAAACACCGGCAGGCCCAGATGCTGCGTCCCGCCTTTGCCGGGCGTCACGCCGCCGACCATATTCGTGCCGTAGGCGATGGCTTGCTCGGAATGGAAAGTCCCTTGCGCGCCGGTAAAGCCCTGACAAATCAGCTTGGTGTTTTTATTAACAAGTACGGCCATTGGGTATCCTTTGCAGTGATATGCGGGTGAATCGTTAACTTTCCCTACTCTATCAAGATTTTGCGTCGGGGAAAGAGGGGATTTTCTATGAATAAGGCGATATTATTTATTGACAGTCTGTCATAATTAAGTTAATTATAATGGCTCATAAAAACATAATACAGGGAGACGCCAATGACTCGCGTAAGTGCTGCAAAGACACGGCCAAAAGTAAAACGGGCACCATCAACAAAGGTCAGCCCCGCTTATCGCGAGCAATGCCATGTTCTTATCGACAGAGTAACAAGCTATATGAATCCCGATGAAGCCCTGACGGAGATTGAACAAGCCTTTAAAAATAACATGGCCTTATGCCGCCAGATGCTGATAGCGATTAATGAGCTTCTTAAAAGTAAAGGCTCTGAATACAAAAATCTCTGCTTTGATGCTGAGCGGATGAACCGCCTGACCGAGGTTTGTGCTCTGATTGCCCAATACGATCGCAAGCTTATTCCTCTTGTTACCAAGACACTGGGAAAAATCCTGCAGGAAACCAAAAAACTTCAGGACCCCGAAAATGAAAAGGATGACTTTGATCCTTTCCCGGTTTTAACAACGATGGTTGATATTGCGAGCCAAAGACCGGAGCTTCTGGTGCGGGATGTTCTCCCCTTGGCACAGCCGCATCTCAGCAAGGGCGGGCAGGATAGCCATGCGCTGGCGGCGGCATTTTATACCGCGGCCGTTGACAATCCAGATCATAGGCCAAGAATCTTCGAAGCCTTTAAGAATGTGTTTCGCGCAGGCCCTGTCGCGGCGGATCAGGGAACTTTTCTGCATGCGTGTTGTGATGCATTGAAGACCCCTGCAGTTCCTTAAGGAATGGGACACATTAGTTTAATGTGTCCCCGTTTTTGCCCACATTTTCGGCACGCTCCGCTGGAGCGGACGGATTCAGGAAGTTACTGACACGCCAGGCATTCTTCGTATTTTTTCTCACCGCTATCGCCCAGCTCGGGTTCGCGCTGGTCTTTCGGCGCGGCGCCTTGCGCGCGCTTCCATGAGGCATCGGATTCGGCGCGCTGGATTGATTTGCTGCGGCAATAATACAGCGATTTCACGCCCTTCTTCCACGCCTCGAAATGCACGCGGTGCAGCTCGGCCTTGTGCACGTTGCCGGGCAGGAAGACGTTGAGCGATTGTGCCTGACAGACAAACGGGGTTCGGTCGCCCGCATGCTCGATCAGCCAGCGCTGGTCGATTTCGAAAGCGGTTTTAAAGACGTCTTTTTCCTCCTGCGTCAGGAAATCGAGATGCTGGACCGAGCCTTCATTGGTGAAGATGGACGACCAGACATCTTCGGTATTCTGGCCCTTTTCCGCCAGCAGTTTTTCGAGATAGGCGTTCTTGACGGCGAAGGAGCCGGAGAGCGTCTTGTGCGTGAAGGCGTTTGCCGCGTTGGGTTCGATGCCCGGCGACGCGCCGCCGCAGATGATGGAGATGGAGGCCGTGGGGGCGATAGCGATTTTATTGGAGAATCGCTCCATCACGCCGTAATCGGCCGCATCAGGGCATGGGCCGCGCTCATGCGCGAGCTTGACCGAGGCATCATCGGCCTGACGCTTGATGTGCTGGAACATCCGGCGGTTCCAGACCTTGGCCATCACGCCTTCGATGGGGATCATCTTGCTTTGCAGGAAGGAATGGAAGCCCATGACACCCAGCCCCACCGAACGTTCGCGCATGGCAGCATATTTGGCGCGTTTCATGGAATCCGGCGCCTTGGCGATGAAATCACTCAGGACGTTATCGAGGAATCGCATGACGTCCTCGATGAAGGTGGGATGCGTGTTCCACTGATCCCACGTCTCGAGATTGAGCGAGGACAAACAGCACACCGCCGTGCGGTCATTGCCGAGATGATCAACACCGGTGGGCAGCGTGATTTCAGAGCAGAGATTGCTCATCTTCACTGTCAGGCCGGCCATTTTGTGATGATCGGGGATACGGTCATTCACATGGTCGATGTAGACGATATAAGGTTCGCCCGTCTCGATTCGCGCCGTCAGCAGACGAATCCACAGATCGCGCGCACTGATGCGGTCGACGATATGATTGTCCTTGGGCGATTTCAGGGCCCATTCCTCGTTATTCTCCACCGCCACCATAAAGGCATTGTTGACCAGCACACCATGATGCAGGTTCAGCGCCTTGCGATTCGGGTCGCCACCGGTGGGTCGGCGAATTTCTATAAACTCCTCAATCTCGGGATGCCAGATGGGAAGATAGATGGCGGCCGAGCCCCGGCGCAGCGAGCCCTGCGAAATGGCCAAAGTGAGAGAATCCATGACGCGGATAAACGGTACGATACCGCTCGTTTTGCCGTTGCGGCCGACTTTTTCACCGATCGAGCGCACATTGCCCCAATACGATCCGATGCCGCCACCCAAAGACGCCAGCCAGACATTCTCATTCCACAGGGAGACGATGTCTTCGAGCGAATCTTTGGTTTCATTCAGGAAGCAGGAAATCGGCAGACCGCGATTCGTCCCGCCATTCGAGAGTACCGGCGTAGCCGGCATGAACCACAGCTTGGAGATGTAATCATACAGACGCTGCGCATGCGCCGAATCGTCTCCGTAATACATGGCCACCCGCGCAAAGAGATCTTGATACGACTCTTCAGGCAGCAGGTAACGGTCAGTCAGCGTGGCTTTCCCGAAATTGGTGAGGAAAGCATCGCGGGACCGATCGATCTGGACGCGGTTGCCCCGCTCCATTTGCGCAACGTCAAACATGAGTTCATACTCCTATAAATCATTTAGATCCGCGAGGGATTTAGCAGAGGGGGTGTGGATAAGTCCTTCTGGACACAATCCGTAGATTAATTCTTCTTAAAAGCTACTACATCTCGTGGAAGCCTGCCAAGAAAATTTTTGCATTTTTACACCGTCATAAATTTGCGTTTGCGTCGCCGCATACGATGAAATGTCTCTTTGATCATGGTCTTAGAACCCTCTATCCCCAGATTCGCCCCCACAAAAAAAGATCGAAAATTGCTGATATAAACTGGAACAAAGCCATGAATGCATAGGATTATTGATTGTTATCCGCACCATATTTGACACAATATAAAATGTGTTTTAATGAATACAAATAATAACAATCAGAGATAGGAAACATGCCTACAAAAGCACCAAGCCTTCAATCTTCTTTAGCCATAGCGCTACGCGCTGCAAAGCTTAAAACCGAAAAGGGTTTGGCAAGAGGTTTGGGACAAAAAAAGAGCCTGGTGAATCACCTGCACATCCGTCGAACAGAGAAATAGTAAACCGCATTCACAAGCTTGCAGAATGGATCGAAACCCATAAAACTCAAACAAAAAGACGTCTATGCCACCGCTTTAAAGATGTTCATAATAAGCCGTGTTCAGAAAACAAACTAGATGCATTGAATGCATTAGAAAATTTTAATATCGCGGGTTTGGATCCACAAAGCGGGCCAGAACAATTTGATCTTTCGTTAGAGCCACATAGTGAGAAATTCAGAAAAGTGTTCTTTGTAGACAATACCGCCGTATGCCAGGCCCTTGCCGATTCCTCTACTACCGAGGCCCTCAAAAAACTTATTCAAGCTTGCCTCCGCGCTAATTTTTAAATTTCGATTCGTAATGAAAATACTGGTAATGAAGACAGGCGTACAATCGGCTTTTGGATCCGGGTTCTTCCATTCTGTACTTTTGATCTTGGGACACTATTGCACACGGGTTGTTTGCCTCATACAGGCGAAAAACTGGAACAATTGGCACAAGCACCAAAGCCGACGCTTTAGGCAGGACTTTTACGCTGCAAAAAGATTAGGTAAGAAAATATTGCAATGAGTGATTCCCGCACAAATGCGGCAGATTTTACTCCCCCGCCGCGGCGGCGATCATGGTCTCGCGCGGAGAGGTGTGCAGCCACCAGCTCTGGCGATTGATGGAATAGATGGGGCGGTAGCGCCCGGCTTGTTCCGCGGCGACCAATGTCTTGATCTGATTATCCAGCACGAACACCCCCTGCGGCGTGTAGACGGCCAGCACAGCATGCGGCATGTCGCGCTGGGTGTCTTGCACGATGGCCAGGCGCAGCCGCTCCTCTGGCACGCCCAGCGCGCGCAAGGCTGCGTATTTGGCGATCGCGAAATCCTCGCAATCGCCGCCTTTATCCAGGAACTCGACAGGCGTCGCCCAATAATCGCTGCGGCCCCAATTTTCCTGATCGGCGATGTAGGGTTGTTTGTTCATAAGGGCATTCACAGCCGCAGCCATGTCCTTTAGCGACAGCGCGGCCAAAGGTTTGAGATCTGCGCGCAGGCGTGCGAGTGCTTCTTGCGCCTGCCCCGCCTGGGTATTAAAGCGGGCAAACATCTCATGCCATTTGGTAAAGGATTCGGTTTGGGCCGAAGCCTGTTCGACCGTGCCGAACAAGGCGCGGCGTACGCCAGGCGCAGGTATAGAATCGGGCCGATCGGTGAGTACCATCAAGACCGCGGGCAAATCGCGTTGCTGTTCCGGTGCGGCGTGGGCCTTACGCTCGGGTCCGACGCATAACGCCATCGCCAAGACCATGACTGCGACAGCACAGCGCACCCCTCCCTGCAACGCCAACGCAAAGCCAAGCTGCGCCCGGTTCAGATTGCCTTGACGCACTAGAATGCGCCCCAGAGGCCCGGGAGTGATCTTTTGCTCGCGCAAGGCAGACCGCAAGGCGGCAGGCGAGAGGATCCCGCAAAGAACCAGGAGATCCCCCAACCGCCCGTTTTTTTGAAAAATACTTCGGAAAAGCGCCTTTTTTGGCGTCTTTTTTAATACCATGCGCACCCCCGCAACCGCTTTTAGACCCTCTTTTAGGCTATTTATTCCTCCTTATATTAGACCCCAGAAACATTGACGAAAGGTGAAGAAAGGCGCATAAAAGCGAAGGATTTTAACCGTTTTAACATACCCCCTGCCCTGAGCCCTTGCGGCGCATTCGAGGTGGAGGGAGATGTAAGCAGAAAAAATGAAAATTGATAATATAAACAATAGCTTAGCAGATATTCTGTCGCATTTTAGCCAGTCCCGCGTTCTGGTGGTAGGGGATCTCATGCTCGACCGATTCGTCAGCGGCGTGGTAGAGCGGATCTCCCCCGAAAGTCCAGTACCTGTTCTTACCATAAAGCGTGAGGATTCAATGCCGGGTGGTGCTGGCAATGCGCTGGCAAATCTGGTGGGTCTGGGTGTGAAGGCGCAGGTGATCGGTTTGATCGGCGATGACGATGCGGGCATGCTCTTATCCACCAGGCTTGCCACGCTGGGCGCGGACCCTGCCCTGTTGCTGGTGGACCCTGCACGCCCAAGCATCGTCAAGACGCGTTATCTGGCCGGCCATCAACAGCTTCTGCGCGCGGATCAGGAGAAGAACATTCCGCTCCGTGATGATCAGGTATCCATACTGTTGAGCAGGATGGATCAGCACATCGATACAGTGCGTGCCGTTTTGCTATCAGATTACAGTAAGGGTTTGTTGCGCCCCGATATGGTGAAGGCGATGATCGCACGCGCGCAGAAGGCCGGCATTCCGGTTCTGATTGATCCCAAGGGAACGGATTACAGCCATTATCGCGGCGCGGATTTGATTACGCCCAACCGCAAAGAGCTGGAGCAGGCCACCGGCGGCATGGAAACCGATTCTGATGAGGCCGTGACGCGCGCTGCACAGCACCTGATGACCACACACGGAATCAAGGCCGTGCTGGCGACACGGGCGAGCGATGGATTATCCTTGATTCAATCCGCACAGCCGCCCTTGCATGTGCGCAGCCGCGATATTGAAGTCTATGATGTCTCCGGCGCGGGCGATGCCGTCATTGCCACAGCGACTGCTGTGCTGGCGGCTGGGGGGTGTTTGGAACAGGCCGCACAATTGGCCAATCTGGCCGGCAGCATTGTTGTGACAAAAGTCGGCACCGCACCGATACGCGCGGAGGAATTGCAATCTGCGCTAGCGCATCAAGAGGCTTATTCCCAGCACAGCCAGAGCGGCCACATGGCGCCTGTCATGGAATGGCAGGAGGCAGCGGAACAAGCGCGGCGCTGGCGCGCGCGCGGCCTGCGCATCGGATTTACCAATGGCTGCTTTGATATTCTGCACAAAGGGCACGTTGCGTATTTGAATCAGGCGCGTGCTGCGTGTGATCGCTTGATCGTGGCAGTGAACAATGACAGCTCGGTTCGTATTCTCAAAGGCGAAGGCCGACCGGTGAATGACCAGAACGCGCGCGCCGAAGTTCTGGCCGCACTGGGGGCGGTGGATATGGTCGTATGCTTTGGCGCTGAGAAACCCGAGGCTGACAACACCGCCAGCGATTTGATCGCCCTGCTGCAGCCTGATCTCTATTTCAAGGGCGGTGATTATACCGAAGATCAAATCCCCGAAGCACCCGCCGTGCGCAAGGCGGGCGGTCGCATTCATATTATGGATCATCAAGAAGGTCATAGCACGACGCAAACGATTGCGCGGATGCGCTCTTAGTTTGCGGTCTAATCCACCGGCAGATCGTATTCGATGCCGATGCGGAATTCGTGGTTGTTATAGTCGATGTCGTATGAGCCCGGCTGCAGATCCGGGCTGGCCATGTAACGATAGCCGCCGGTGAAGGCGAAATCCGGGCTTGTGCGGTATTTAACGCCGCCCCCGACAGTCCAGACATAGGTGGTTGCATCATCGGATACATTGGCAGCAGTGGCAGCCGGCGTTACTTCGACTTCATAATTCACAGCCCCCACGCCAGCAGAGACGAAAGGCTGAAGGCTCCAGTCGACATCGAAATCATAATAAAGACTGACTAGCCCGGCCCAGGTTGTCAGCTCGCCGCCGCTGGCGGTTGAGCCGCCACCGGCAAAGTCGATTTTGCTGAGATCGCTTTTGGCGTTGTGGAATTCGCCCTCAATTCGGAAATGGCGTGTCAGACGCAGTCCCAGCGCACCCGCCAGAGAGGTGCCATTATCGAGTTCCAACTCGCCGCTGGTGCTATTGGTGGATTCGGAATATTCAATTCCGCGGAATTTGGTCAGGCCCAGATAGCCTGCGAAATAAAGACGACTGACCTGCGCCTGGGCGGGAAGCGCCGCAACCGTGAAAAATGCCAAAGCGACCAAAGAGCAAAGGAATAAGCGCATAGGATTGAAAATAGAAAAAGAGAAGGGCGGCGAATCAGAACTTCTGATCCGTATCGTAGCAAAAATTCAAAGGAAGGCAAATAGCCTTACGTTACCGGGCAGTCGACCTTTGTGGGCAGATCCTGCAGGACAGGTTCATCGTCGAGCATCTCGATCATGCCGCCGGGCTGGATCGCGAAGTTGGCGATGAACAGCGCATTGGAATAAAATACAACGGCATCGCAAAGATAATGGCCCTGGTCATTCATGCCTTCAAAACTGGCGGCGCGGATACAGCCTTCGATCGCCGCGCGCGTCGTGTCATCCATGTCTTTGGGCATGTTGGGATCGTCCATGGATTCAGCCACGTAGAACGGGCCTTCCTCGCCGCGTACGAAGAAGCAGAAAAAGCGCAGGTAATCGAGAACATTGGCCTCGGTGATTTTGATCGGCGCCTTGGCGTTGACTTCGTGAATGGGCGGCGATGTGCCGTTGAGGCGGAACAGATTGCCCTGATCGGTCAGGAAATAGATATTGAGCTTCTTATTAACCCAGTTCGGATCCTTCACGCGGATCAGCGCGACGCTTTCATAAAATGGCAAAGGCCGCCAATGGACCTGTGTGCTCTCGGGCGAGGTTTTGTATTTGCCGTCGACAGGATTGATCTGCTCTAGAAAACCTACCAATTCCTCGCCCGTCACCGCGTTCCAGTTATTGTCTTGATACATAAATTTTTCCTGCCCGTTTTTACAAATATTAAGCCTTAGCTTTTACCAAGAATGGGCGAGTCTGGCAAGACATCCCTATGAGCGACGCGAATCGCCAGTGTCGCCAAAGCCGGTAGTAGGCTGAGAACGCCGATCCACCAACCTTGCCATATTCCATAAGTTATCGCAGCGGTGGTAATCGTTGCAAAGAATACGGCTGCGCCCAAGCGCGCGCCAGCAGCCGGAAGCGTTTGCAGACGCCGCCAGATGTCGCCAAGAAAGCCGCTGAGAAAAACGGCCCCCAACAACCCGAATTCAAGCCAGAATTGCAAGACGAAATTATGCGGGTGCAACACGGTGTCGGTTTTGAAAAAGAGTTGCTTGGTATCGAAATGCATTTGCCGCGCCGCCTCGACGCCGTGGCCAAGCCAGGGTTTTTCCAAGGCTGCGCGAGCGATGAAATCCCAGATTTCCATACGGCTGGCCGCGTAACCTTGGCTCAGCCAGTCGATTTGGGTACTGGCTTCAGCCAGTTGCGAATAAAGAAATTGCGCCAAAAACGGCGCGCCAATAATCAGCGCGATCAGGATCACTTGCAGCGTGGGCCAGATCCATGGTCGTCCTGCAGGGAAAAAGAACAGAAAGAACAAGCCTATTAGCAAGGCCAGATGCGCACTTTGGCTATCTGTGACAAATAACATAATGGTTAAGAGAAGACTGCCCAAAGCCCAAAGCCAACGCGGTGCAGAACGGGCAAATACAAGCGCCGGAAGCAAGAGCAAAATAAGCGCCACCACACCACGATTTTGGTAGGACAGATTGGGGTTCTTGTCGGGAGCAAGAGTAATCAGTTCGTAATAGCCTGCGGCCATCCATACCAGACACAGCGCCAAACCAAAAACAAACGCCAGTGGGAACAAGCGGTGGATCAGGGCGAGCGTTGCGGAATCAGCCTGCCGCGCCCAGGCCAGCAGCATTACCCCTGCCAACAGCAGCGGGAGAATCTTTGCTGCGCGGCTGAGAGCAAAAGACGGATCCAGCGCCCATAACGCACTGGCCGCCATCAGTCCCGCCAGCGCCAAGGACCAATACACAAACACCCATTCGATCGTCGGCCAGCGACGGTTCTGCGTGTAAAAGCATCCCCAGCACCCCAGCGCCACCAGAGCCGGAACAACAGACATCGAGCGTGGCACCGTGGCTGCCACAAGCGGCAGAAGGCAAATCAGAATGACTGGAAGTAGCGCGCAAATGCGCATGAAAATGGATAATGCCATGTCTCTTTTTTAATCATCTCCGCGTGAATGTCACGGAGAAAGATTTTAGAACCCTTCCGCCGCCAGTTCCATCAGCGGTTTGGCGCCGGCCATCACCATGCGGAAGCGGGCTTCGGTTTCGGGGAGCATGCGCTCGAAGAAGAAACGCGCGGTGGCGAGTTTGGATTCATAAAAGTCTTTTTTCCCTCCGCCCACTTCCATTTTCTCTAAACTCACCTTTGCCATCTTCGCCCACATAAAGCCGAGCGCCACGAGCGCGAACTGGCGCAGATAATCGCTCGACGCCGCGCCGGCCTCGACCGGGTCTTTGAGGCCTTTTTGCGCGATGGTAGCCGTGACCTGCTGCAGCTTCGCCACCGCCTTGGCCAGCGGAAAAATGAATTCGCCCATGGCGGGATTGTTTTGCTCCGCTTCGATAAATTCCTGAACCGGGTGGAAAAAACGCCGCAGAAGACGCCCAAAGCTCTGGCCCATTTTGCGGCCGACGAGATCAAGCGCCTGAATGCCGTTGGTGCCCTCATAAATCATGGCGATACGGGCGTCGCGCGCATATTGCTCGACCCCGTATTCCCAGATATAGCCCGCCCCACCCAGCACCTGCATGGCTTCGGACGCGGTTTCGAATCCCATATCCGTCTGATACGCCTTGATGATGGGAGTCAGCAACGCGACGAGATCATCCGCTGCCTGACGCGAGGATTCATCCTCGGCGCGGTGGGCGATGTCCTGATTCATCCCCACCCAAAAGGACAGCGCGCGCGATCCTTCGATAAACGCCTTGGAACGTAGCAGCATGCGCCGTACATCGGGATGGACGATGATGGGATCGGCTTCTTTATCGGGGAATTTCGGCCCGTCGAGCGCACGCATCTGCAGCCGTTCCTTCGCGTAGGCCAGCGCATTCTGATAGGCCACTTCCGCCACGCCCAGCCCCTGCATCGCCACGCCGAGGCGTGCCGCGTTCATCATCGTAAACATCGCGCGCAGGCCCTTATGCGCCTCGCCCAGCAGCCAACCCTTTGCGCCCTCATACACCATCACGCAGGTTGATGAGGCCTTGATGCCCATTTTATGCTCGATAGACGCGCATTGCAGTTTATTGCGCGCGCCGGGCGTCCAGTCCCCGCCCTCTTCTTTGGGTAGAAATTTAGGCACGATGAACAAGGATATGCCTTTCACACCTGCGGGCGCGCCGGGCAGACGGGCAAGCACCAGATGCACGATATTTTCGGTGAGGTCATGCTCGCCCGCCGAGATAAAAATCTTCTGCCCCGAAATCGCCCAGCTGCCGTCCTTGTCGGGGTGTTCTTCGACTTTGGTGCGGATGAGGCCGAGATCGGTGCCACAATGCGGCTCGGTCAAATTCATGGTGCCAGACCACACGCCGGAGACCAGTTTGGGCAAATAGAGTGATTTTTGCGCCTCATCGCCGTAGAGATGAATCGCCTCGTACGCGCCTTGCGAGAGGCCGGGATACATGCCAAACGCCATATTGGCGGCGCAGATCATTTCCTGCATCACCGTGTTCACCAGCATCGGCATCCCCGCGCCGCCGTAATTCGGATCGGCCGACAGGCCGCACCAGCCGCCCTGTGTGAAAGTATCGTAAGCGTCCTTGAAACCCTTGGGTGTACGCACGACACCATTCTCGGCGTGGCAGCCTTCCTTGTCGCCACTCTGGTTGAGGGGGAAAAGAACTTCCTCGCAGATTTTTGCTCCCTCCTCGATGATTTGATCAATCAGGTCCGGCGTGGCCTCGGCGTAGCCAGGCAGCGCGCTTAAGGCCTCGACGCCCAGAACCTCATGCAAAACGAAACGGATATTCTCTAAAGGGGCTTTATAGACAGGCATGGCGGGACCTCAGGGGCAGGTGAAGAAACGGCTTATTTCTTGAGATGATTATCCGTTTTCTGCGTCTTTGACGCAAGCGGGTTGGTGGGCCTGACTAAAATTTGCATTCTGGCCAGGAAATGGTTAGAAATGGAGACGTGAAAAGCAAAGGTCAAGGCTTAGAAATTTCCACACTAGGCACTTCCCCAGAAGAAGTCTTGATGTCGGAAGGAATCACACCAGAGCAAATGGCTCTGGCAGAGCGTGAAGTAGATGATTTTCTGAGAAAAAACCACTATGATTCAGAATGCAGGGGTAAGTCTGCCCCTAAACAAGTCGCGTTAGGAAAGCCAAATACGAAAATAATTAAGCCGCAAAATAATGCTCGCTCCGTTCGTGTCCAAAACATTAATCTTGCAAGGACACGGCATACTCAAATTTCTCAATATAATCAGAAGCTTTTGTCTGAGGATGATTCACAAGAAAAGCAGCAACTTTTATCGAATATTTGGTGGGCTTTAATAGATAAGCATCGCTGTTTTGCGAATCTAAAATTGCTTGGTTATCCGGGCCTGGAGTTACTTGAACTTGAGCTTTTTAATATATTATGTCGTGATGCAAGGGATTATATCGAAAAAATCGCCACTGCAAGAGCTAAAGTGAGTCCGGAGTATTGCAGGGTTTTTAATAAAGCCGTAGCAGAATATCGTGCAAGGTCGCCTATAAATGATGGGGAAACACCTGTCGGTTTCGAAAGCGCGAAGAGAGTGTTGCCAGCAAATCACGCAGCACCTAAGACTCGTAAGCGGGATGCACGTCCTTTGCCTGCGCCACCAGGGCCGCTAGTGGTTGAAATTACAAGAGTAAACCAAGGTGGCGATCAGACAATTTACCAGATTGAAGAAGCACCGCCCAAGGCCCCCAAACCTGTTGATTCTTCAATTATCCGGCCATGGGCAAAAATTCCTGGTCAGTCCGGAGTTCAGTCACAAAAACCAGAAGAAACGCAAATACCACCTACCCCTACCCCCCCCTCTGAAGCAAAGATAGAACAACAGCCTGCTGCCACTCCCAGCCCTTCAACCAATACAAGCTGGGTCAATCGATGGATCGCTGAGACGATTAATGCTGTGGGTTCTGGGATTGAGGATAAAGATCGCGAAGAAATAAGGGAGAAACTAGAGCAGGCAGGAAATGATCTTTCACGAGCAGTTTATAGCCATGTCAGTTACCTTGAATGCTTTCAGAATTGGCGATACAAAAGCCATGCTGTCTTCGCGTTTTCATTTGTCGAAGATGATTTTGCGCGCGAAAGGACTACTTTTCTCGCGAGTAGCCTTATTTTACAAGTCGCCTAGATAATCAATCAAATCGCTTATCAAGCGCACTTGATGTTATTGCGTTCATCAACCAGCACGACGGTGGGTTGGTGCTGCGAGGCATTTTGCGCCTCCATCAGCGCGTAGGCGCAAATAATCAGGCTGTCGCCAACCTGAACCAGACGCGCCGCCGCGCCGTTGAGCGCGACCGTACCGGAACCCGCAGGCGCGAGTATGACATAGGTTTCAAACCGCGCCCCGGTGGTAATGTTATAGATTTCAACCTTTTCAAACGGCAGAAATCCGGCGGCGCGCACCAGATTTTCATCGAGCGCGATCGAGCCTTCATAATGCAGATCCGCGCCGGTGACGCGGGCCTGATGGATTTTGCCTTTCAGAAGTGTTAAGAGCATAGGCATGCATATAGAATAAAACCTATCGGAAAGGAAACATAAAAATGTCCGCGCCGGTTTATGACAGCAATAACATCTTCGCCCGCATTTTGCGTGAGGAAATACCATGCAAGAAAGTTTATGAGGATGAATTCGCGCTCGCCTTTCATGACATTGCGCCGAAGGCGCCCGTGCATATTCTGGTCATCCCGAAGGGACCCTATGTGTCGATCATCGATTTTAGCGCCAACGCCAACGCGCAGGAGATTAAAGGGTTTTATGCGGCTGTGGCCGCGGTGGCCGCGCAGGAAAATCTCGATCAAGCGGGATTTCGCCTGATTGCCAATACCGGCGCGAACGGCGGACAGGAAGTGCCGCATTTTCATGTGCATATGCTGGGCGGCAAGCGCATTGGCCCGATGGTTGCAGATTAACGGCCGTTTTTATTGGGCCGGATGGCCTTCGAGGATGCGGATGCGCTCCTCATACATCAGGCGCTGGTTTTCCATCTCCACCTGTGCTTTGGCAAGCTGGTCTTCCAGATCGGCCAGACGGGCCATTTGCTGCTCGTTCGTCACCTGCGGGTCGAACAGCATGCCCTCGAGCTGCTTTTTCTCAGCATCGCAGGCGGCACGTTCGCGCTGCAGCTTCTGGCCCATGGCGGTGAGCTGGCGTTCAGCTTCTTGAAAGCGCATGGTGGCGCGCTCGAGATTCCAGTTCTCCCCGCTGATGGACGTATGCTCCGCCTTACCTTCCGCTAAGGCGGTTTGCAATTCTGATTGCAGGGATTCATTTTCCTTGCGCAGTTTGCGCAGACTGGCTTCCAGATCGCTGATCTTGCCGGCCAGTTCGCCAATGCGCTGACCTTCAAGGGCGTCGGGTGCTGTGGGGCCTTCATCTGTGATATCGAGTTCGCCGCGGGCAACAGACCTATTCACCTTCATCCATGGCTTTTCCTCAGCCTTTGCCGGTGGCGGCAAGGGCGCAGCGGCAGAAGGTTCAGGCATTGAAGCAACGGCTGGCTTTACAGCAGACGCAGCAGGAGGCGGGGAAGGCGGGGGTGCTGCGCTCATGGCGGCTGTCTGTACTGCTGGTGGCGGCAAAGCTTCAGGCGCGGCCATGGCCGCCTTGGCGGCATCACTGATGGGCACATCGCCCTTGCCGCATTCCTTCAGACGGGCTGTGGCATCGCGCACACCGGTCAAATAAAAGCGAAATGCGCTTTCGGCAATGAAGAGGTCAAACGCGCCAGCGCCCTGCAGCGTCGACAAAAGATCAGGCGCATGACGCACATCAATGCTCAACAACGCGGGTGATGCCGCGCGCGCCTTGAATGTTGTTCCCTTTTGCCCCGGCACCGCAACAGCCGCATCATAGACTTTGTTGCCCTGAAAAATGGGCTGACGGAAATTGATGTTGATGGTATCTACGACGCCATTTTGCGCATCCATCTGCATGACAAATCCATTGTCATAGAAACCGCTGAGGGCGCAGCGCGGCTTGCCATCCTTATATTGCAAATCAGAGGGGCCTATTTTCCAAGCGGCCGCCGGATGAAACGCCACCAGACGCGGTGCGGGTGCTTGGGCCGCAGGCGGATTCTGCGCCAGCGCAGGGGCAGCCAGAAAACCAAAAGCCGTGAGCAAAAGCGCAGAGCGCAGGGACATTGTCATCAGAGTTTTACGCATGGGAATCCTCGGGAAAGAGAATCAGACAGGAATGGTACGATAACATTACCATTCCTGGACTCGGTGCACAACCTTTATGCCGGGAAAGAAATTAGGGAACTTCTGTGCGCATTGCAGGGTTTGCGTTTACCGCATGACCTGATTTCCAAAAATTCATAATACGCCGCAGAACAGGCTCAGGCCTTGCGCCAAAGGCACTGCCGGGCTTGTCCAAAAGATTACCCATATTATAAGGACCTTGAATACGGGCTGAGCTCGCAATATGATGGAGCAAGCTTTTGTCTTGCGCATTATCAGGATCCAGAAGTCCTTCATTCACACGTCGCTGGGCTTCGTGGATTAATGCGCGGGAGAGGCGACGCTCCCGCTCCATTTTTTGAATATCACGAATGTGCGGATAGAACTCTTTTGTTCTGGGACCAAATTTCAGTGTATTCAGGCGATCATCCTCTGCGTAAAGCCGACGGATAATGTCGAAACGATCAGCATCAAAGACACAATCATCTTCCTTTCCTGTCGTCAGCAATGCTTCCATCATGCTTGCGGAGAGCAGCGCATCATAGGCGATGCGCACATGCAGGGCCTGATTTTCGCTCAACCCCTTATAATCCGATTGAACAGCGTCTAGAACCTTGCCCACTGTCCAGTCCTGCCCCGGGAAGAGTGTATCGAACCCATGTTCGAGATCGGCTGCGGCAAGTGCTGCAAAAGCATTCGAAAACATCTGACGCATCCGGAATTCATCGTCTTTGAGCGCGAGTAGATCCTGACGGTCAATCTGTCGATTGTTATATGCATCATGGACAGCACTCATCCAATGGCCTATCGGATAATAACCATCATGGAACGTCAGGCCAAATTCGTGCAGGATATTCGAGCCAATTGCGCGCAATTCCGTCGCGGGTTTTGGTTTGCCTTTTCCAGCGCCCGCACGGGCAGGTTTGCGCGCACCGACACCAGCATGCTCGGCGATATAAGGCGCACCAATCGCTTCCATATAATTATCGAGAATATGTGTATCTGGTTTTTCCTTGCTTTCATCTGCGCGCAAATGCTCATACAATTTGATCGCTTCCGCATCCGTTTCTTGCATGAAACGCGTCATGCTCTTGCTAAAGCGCGATGGCATTGCGGTTACATGCTCGGGCTTCGCTCTGCCCATAAGCACCAATCCTGCGCCCATGATCTCGCTAAAAATACCATGGATCATATCGTAACAGACTTGGGGACGGCCAAGCCGTAACCCCATATCGCGGCCCTGAATAGTGACAGAGACAAACGCGCCCAAACGCATAAGCATGCGACGCTTTTCCTTATTGCCTTGAAAAAAGCCATTTTTAAAGGCGTGCGGCATGCCCTCTACCAGCGTGGCGATAAATTGGCGCGGCTCCACATTTGGCGAATATCCACCACGCGCGTAGGAAGCTCCCGTTCCTTTCTTCAAGAGAATGGGCAGTCTGCGTCTGTTGCTGAGTTGAATTGTTTTCCAGCGCAATAAATGCTGTGTTGGTTTTATGAACAGGCTTAAACCCTTTTGCGAATCGCTTTGGGGATCCATGACAACCATGTAAATGTCAGCCAATGTTTGGCCCTGCTCTGCCAGTTCATGCTCTGCTTCCTGCTGGTGCTGGTGGAGCATGTTATCGACATAGAACTCCATATTCTTAAGGGCGTCGATAATCGCTTCCTTGTCCTCATTCAACGGACAATGCACCATATTCTTGATGCCGAAAGCTTCGGCCAGAATTTGCTGATAAACCGGTGACATGGGTTGTGATTCCGCAATGATGGCAATTCCCCGCCGTTTGGCATTGAATAAGGCTTTATAGGCGCGAAAACGTTGCAAGACGGCTTGTGCTGCTGGATTATGCTGATTGGCTTTTTGAAGTATGTCCTTAAGACCATCTTGACCAAATTCTTTTTGAACCCGCACAAGGAATTCAATCTGCCGGTCATGCGGCCAGCCTGAGAATCCCTTGTTCTCCGCTCGTGCAAATTCCCCCATCAGGAAATGGTTTTTAACGATGAAATCTTTATGCTGCGTCTTAAGATAAGCGTAAAGATTATCAAAGATCACCATTAGATCCTTGCTGTTATGGCGTATTTCCTGCTTGCCCATCGATAGGCCAAGCTGGTTATGGCGCAGCAAGACACGGCGGGCTTGTTTCTTCTCTGCATCTGAAAGCTTTTCGTTATCCGAGAGATTAACCCCCGCGATCATATCGCGTAATTTATCACGCATGGCTTTAGTGAGTTTTGGGCCGCTGTCGAAAACACCGCCATTAAAAATGGCTGTGCGAAAAGCTTGACCAAAAGCCTCCAGCGCTTTGTCAAAAACTTCGCTCGGAGCCCCTACCTCTTCAATATTCGCTGCGCTCTGTTGCAAGGAGAGAAGATTTTTCTTGATTTGCCAGTAAGTCGCCAGATGGGCACCAAATTTTCCTCCTCTGGCAATAGATTCATCCTCGCGGTCTCCCCCCAGGATTTCAATGTTTTCCTCGAGGGCCCAGATCGCATCTTGAACACGCTTGTTAAACATGACAGGCGCAGGAACGTCTTTGCCGTCGGCATCGCCGGTGAACCAGTCGCGCATAGCCACATCAATTTGTGACTGCTCATCGGCAAGTTCGATCTTATAGCCAGCCGCCCGCAAAGCATCATCAAGATCCTCAAGAAAATCGAGCATGCCGCGGTTGTAGCGTAGCTGCACCTTGCGCGCGTCGGCGGATTCATCCTCCAGCGTGTCCTTGCGCTCGGGCGTCAGGCGATTATTAAGCATTTTGCGAATGTCATTCCGTAGCTCTTCGTCGCGTTTATCAGGTTGATGCTCATCAGCCAGCATTATCAAATGACGCAAAGCACCACGACCATTGGCATTCTTATCCTTGGTCGGGTGCGGTGTGATCGTCAGCCAGATTTTGACATTGTTGAGCAAAAAGCGCAGATCGGCCTCGTTCACGCCCTGCGCTTTCATTGCCTTAAAGTGTCCCGTCATTTCCTGAAGCCGCGCCGCACGGTCGAAGGTTTCAGAACCATAGAGCGCATTCTTCTGCCGCCGGTCAGCCACGATATGCGCGCCAGTGGCCAAGATTCCGCGCACGGTTTGGAAATGCCCAAGTTTGTAAAGAGCATCATTGGACAGGGATTGTAATTCTTGCCGCACCCGGCTCAGGCGCGTTTCCGCCATTGTTTGTGCTCTGACATTTGTGTATAGGCTCACGCCTTCTCGATCTGCATGGCGTGTTAAACCGCCCTCAAAATGCCGCGCAAACAGAGCATCAATGCCTTCAACCGTATCAGGAAATCCTGTGGCAGCTTGGCCCGCTGCAGTGAAAGTTCCACTAACCAACCCAATTCTCCCTGTTTTTCGTTATTTATTATGCTCTTCAGTACTAAAGAAATGTTAAACGACGCAAGGGTTTTGGGCTGTTTATGCGGAATTTCTATTGTTGCAGCGCATGATTTCCGTAATAGTTGGTGGTTAATAGCATGGATTTTGACTGCTCTCATTCTGAGTCTTGAAAAGCTTAATTCCGCAGAGGTTTGCCTTTGTCGAGCATGTGTTCGATGCGCGCCAGCGTGCCTTCGTTTTTCAGCAGATGCATAAACTGGGCAAGCTCAAGTTTCAAAATATCGTCCTCGCTCATCTTCACGCTCCAGTCGCCTTTCGTGCCACCGGTCAGCACATCGGCCAGATGCGCCGAGACCACGCCGTCATAGGGCGTGGCCTTGCCGCTTTTCTGCAGGTCGGCCACGGCCATTTCCAGCGCCAATTTGCCTGAAGCGCCGGGAAGGCGGATATCCTCGCGCTTCATCGGCGGTTGATAGTTCTGCGCCAATTGCAACGCTTTTTGCTTGGCGTCGAACAACAGCCGGTCGCGGTTCATCGTCACGCCATCGCGCGTGCGGAAATAGCCGATGTCTTGTGCCTCAAACGCCGATTTTGCAACGGTCGCAGTGCCGATGGTTTCGAATGCTTTTCGCGTCGCGCCCATCGGCGTGACGGGCGGCGAGAACCACAAACTTTCCTTCTTTACCGCGCTCATGGATTTGTTGAAGGCTTCCTGCTCGCGCTCTTGCAGGCGCAAGATCATCTCCTTGCAGCCGCCCCAGCCCGGGATCACGCCCACGCCCACCTCGACCAGGCCGACATAGGTTTCGGCATGCGCCTGCACGGCGTCGGAGGCCAGAAGAATTTCGCACCCGCCGCCCAGGGCCATGCCGCTGGGCGCGCCGACGGTGGGGAACGGCGCAAATTTCAGATCAGTAAAAACTTTCTGCCCGCGCGCGATGAAGCCCTCGACTTGCGGCCACATGGCAATGTTAATCATAAACAGCGCGATGCCGAGATTGGCCCCGGCGGAGAAATTCGAAGATTCGTTATAAACCACCAGCGCTTTATATTGTCCTTTGCCGTCGCCGATGGTCTTGATGGTCTGCTCCAGCAGGTCGAAGGTGCCTTCCTCGAACGTGTTCATTTTCGATGTATGCTCGAAGCACAGCACGCCATCGCCAATATCCCAGACTTTCGCCGCGCTGTTTTTCAGCACGGGCTGGGATTTGAGCTTGATATCCGAGAGCAGCAATACGCCGGGCGCGCGCACAACATCGTGGTATTGCCCATCAAGGCCGAAGAATTGCTGCGCGCCGTTGTGGATGCGGTAGAACTGCCCATCCCCGACTTGCTGCACAATTTTTGGCACGCTCAACCCTTCTTGCTGCAGCGCCTGTGCAAACCATGCGGCGCCGAGCTGGTCGATCATCTCGAACGGGCCGGCCTTCCAGTTATAACCCCAGCGCATCCCTTCATCGATGGCTTGGACCGTATCGGCGATCTCCCCCGCCAGCGAGGCTGCATAATGCAGCGTCTGCAGCAAAACCGCGCGCGCATAGCGTCCGCCGGAACTGTTGGCTTCCAACACGGCGCGCAAACCGGCCTTGCCGGCATCGACGGCGGGATCGGCGGCTTTTTCGGATTTGGTGTAGTGATCTTCGGCGAAAGACTTGCCATCGCGCAGTTTCAGGGCCTGTTTGTCCTTGGCCTTCGATGTGGGATCAAGACGGTAAAACCCGCCCTTGCCCTTGCGCCCCGTGTAACCGCCGGCGATCATCTGTTTGATGAAGGGATGATCGGTGTGCAAGCTGCGATAGAGATCATCCTGCGGCAGTGTGCTGAGCAAAGAATCTTCCAGCTTGGGCATTAGATCGATCCCCACCAGGTCGATCAGGCCGAACACGCCGGTTTTGGGGATGCCTACGGGTTTGCTCATCACCGCGTCGGCGATTTCGACGGACACGTTTTGCTTGATCGCTTCGTTCACGCCGGCCGTCAGCCAGTAAACGCCCAGACGGTTGGCGATGAAGCCCGGCGTGTCCTTGCACACCACCACGCCCTTGCCCAGGCGCACGTCGCAGAATTCGCGGATGTTCGCCGCTGCCTTCGCATCGGTCTGCGGCCCGGTCACGAGTTCCAGCAGGCGCATATAGCGCGGCGGGTTGAAGAAATGCGTGATCATGAAATGCGCCGCAAAATCCTTGCTGCGCCCGTCGATCAAATGCTGCAGCGGGATGGTGGAGGTGTTGGAGCTGACCACCGCGCCTTTTTTGCGGACTTTCTCGATGGTTTCGTAAGTTTTGTGCTTGACCTTTAAATCCTCCAGCACGACTTCGATAATCCAGTCGCAATCCTTGAGGAGATTCACATCGTCTTCCAGATTGCCCGTCGTGATCAGTTTCGCATTCTCGGGCCGCATGAACGGCGCGGGATCGGCCTTGAGCATCCGCGCCACGGCGTCCTTGGCGAGATCCTTCTCCGGCAGCTTGATATCCAGCAGCACCACAGGCACGCCCGCATTGGTGATGTGCGCGGCAATGCCGGAGCCCATCACACCCGATCCGATAACGGCGATTTTTGAGAGAGTCATCATTTACCTCTTTTTTCTAACCACAGCGAACACAGATGAAATCATGGCTTTTCCCCTACAGATTTTTGAATCTTTAATTCTGGATAGATATTCCGAAGTTTAAGATAGGCAAAACAGAACCCAACGATGGGGAAAATTAATATCGCTCCCGAGTTAAGGGTCAGATCTATAAAGGCCCGACCATGAGCAATAGAAATAATAAGGGGAATTAATGTAAAAAAGAAGACTGTTTTGCCAAAGATCCTTTTCAAAATATTTTCAGGAATATGCATGGTTTTTTTCATGATAAACAGATAGCAAGCGCAAGCTAAAATCATGCCTACAATAAATCCAACAATTAACCCTATAGGAAAGACAAATATCGATAAGAAAAAACCTCCTTTGAGAGCATCTATGACCCTTTCATGAAAAGACCATTGTTGTGCGGAATGACTCAAAAAAGGCGTAAACATAGCAATCCAAATTAAAAACGTTCCTGCAATCAATCCGCATGCAGCGCCTAAAAAACCGCCAAAAAGTGACATTCTTAAGAGCCTTCCTTGGATTGTATCGGGTTTAACGATGTCTTTATGTTTGTCTACCATAGTAAGGCCAATTCTCTACACCGCCTCCAGCACCGAACGCCCCTGTGCTTCGCCTGTGCGCTTTGTGATGAAAACTGTCTTCAAATGATCTTCCATCATTGCCTTTACTTCATGTTTTTAAACCACAGCGTACACAGACGAAATCACAGGCGCGTTCAGCGCACAAATCTGTGAATTCCGTTTTTGATCAATTTTTCATTAAAATTGATCAGATAACCCAAACGCGATCCTTTGATTTTCATGTAAGTGAGAAGTTGCGCTTGATGAATTGGTAGAATTTTTTCGCAGACCTTCAGTTCGAGAATGATTTCATGTTCGACAAGAAGATCAACTTTATAAGCATTCTGCACGACAAGTTTTTCAAATTGCAGTGGAAGGATTTTTTGTCTTTCAACAAAGAGTTTTTGGTTCTCCGTCAAGTCGTAGAATAAACATTCCTCATAGGCATTTTCTAACAGGCCAGGACCAAAAGCCATGTGAACTTTAAAGATTGATTCTCTTATTTTCAGGGAAATTTGGTTGAGCGGATGATTTGGATCATCCAGCACAGACCGCGCCTGTGTTTCATCTGTGTGCACTGTGGTGAGATCGGCTTTTAAATTATCTTCCATCATTGTTTTTATTTCCAGGTCCATTAACTACAGCGAACACAGACGCGTTTTGCACCAGAAATCTAAACATCAGAACAGCTTGCATAGATATTTTTCAGCCAGAATTTCTTTAGTACCCCTAATGAAAGAGTAGACAAAACATACCCCCCAGCCGGAACAAAGGCATGGAAGTAGAATTTTTCTACGCCAAGAAAGGCAAGATAAGCTGATGCAACTGCGTATGTAATGAACGCGATAAATGATTTTCGTGTCCATGATGTTTCCCAAGCTTTATCCGCTTCGACTTTTGCATTTCGTATCTTAATCGCCTCTATATCCATTTTCTTCCTCTACACCGCCTCCAGCACCGTGGCGACGCCCTGGCCGCCGCCGATGCACATGGTAGCAACGGCATATTTTTTGCCCTCGCGCTTTAGCAAGGACGCCGCCTTGCCGGTAATACGCGCGCCGGATGTGCCCAGCGGATGGCCGAGCGCAATCGCGCCGCCGTCGATATTTACCCTGGCGCCATCGATGCCGAGTTCCTTCAACACGGACAAGGATTGCGCCGCGAAGGCTTCGTTCAATTCCCAGATGTCGATGTCGTTGATCGTCAATCCCGCGCGGGCCAGCGCCTTTTTCACCGCAGGCACCGGGCCGATGCCCATGATCTCTGCCGCGCAGCCTGCCACCGCCACAGATTTAATTCGTGCGAGCATCGGCAGATTCATGCGCCGGGCGTAATCTTCGGACGTCACCAGCACGGCCGCCGATCCGTCAGTGAGCGGCGAAGCCGTGCCCGCCGTGACGCTGCCTTTCACATCAAAGGCCGGTTTCAAGCCGGCCAGCGCGTCCAGCGTTGTTTCGGGGCGGATGGTGCCATCGGTTTTGACATCGCCGATCGCCACCATCTCGGCATCAAATTTTCCCGAGGCTGCGGCTGCGGCGGCCTTTTGATGCGAGGCGAGCGCGAATTTCTCCTGCTCGGCGCGCGAAATGGAATATTTCTTGGCGAGATTTTCTGCAGTTTCACCCATGCCCATATAGGCCTGCGGATATTTGGCAAACAGCGCCGGGTTGG
The DNA here is from genome assembly GCA_023150415.1 of Alphaproteobacteria bacterium. Taxonomy (GTDB): domain Bacteria; phylum Pseudomonadota; class Alphaproteobacteria; order Micavibrionales; family Micavibrionaceae; genus JAKLKY01. Next base: position 37,383 of record JAKLKY010000003.1, read on the forward strand.
GCATGGGGTTGAAGCCGCCCATGGGGATGCGGCTCATGCTCTCGACGCCCGCGCAAATGAAGGCCTGCCCGGCATCCATCTGGATGGCGCCGGCGGCAATGTGGATGGCGGTCATGGACGATCCGCAAAAGCGGTTGACCGTCGCACCGCCCACCGTGATTGGCAAATCGGCCAGATTGACGACGATGCGGGCGATGTTAAAGCCCTGCTCGGCCTCCGGGAAGGCACAGCCCATCAGCAGATCCTCGATATCCGCGGCGGGTACGCCAGTGTCCTTGATCAAAGCCTTGACCACGGCGGCGGCCATATCGTCGGGCCGGACCTTGGCCAGCGCGCCCTTGGTGGCAGGCTGCATCGGAGAACGCTTGAAACCGCAGAGAACGACAGGTGTTTGCATGGGAAACCTTATGAAGGAGAGAGTTGCAGAAAAATCATCACACAGATGAAATTAGTGTATTCTTTCTGGGAGGTTAGGTCCACGGCGGAGTGCAGGAAAAATTGATTGACGCAGCACGAAATTATTTGCAATAATGTAGCACAACGCAAAAAAGGTGTATTATTCATGCGCAATGACTGGAACCGTACAAGACATCGTCGAGTCTGGCCAGTAAGAGGACATGGGTCCCCTTATCTCCCTGGGTCTTTAAATTACATAGATAGTAAAGATACTGGAAGCAGGGACCTTGACTTGCCGTTTCTTGGTGTTGTTAAAGCTTTTATTAACATTGGTGATCGAAAAGTGAAATGTGGCTTTTTGATATGGGGAAGATATTACGATGAAGGGGGAAACTTAAGGGCAATTGATTGTTTTAAAGTACATCAGAAATCTCTCAGTTATCCTTCTGAGATGTTACTTCCGCCAGACTTAGTGCCTGGCGCCCAATCCGTTGACACCGGTGTCTGTTATTATCTTTCCATAGGGGATATAATTCCTCCTGCAAAATTCATCTCTCTTGACCCAAAATACACGCCTGATTTGGTTATAAGGCGCGCGGGTTCTGTGGCTTTTGATTTTAAAAATCAGCAAGATGCAGGACGCTTTAAGCAAGAAAATTCTTTCATGCGTCTGGGTATACAATTCCCGCATGAGCTCACAACAACAAACCCAGGGAGACGAAGCTCTACATTTTTACCCGAATTAAATACTGCTATAACCCACATAGAATGGCCCAATCCACCACTGACGCCAGAAGAAATCAAAAATATTTGTGAATTAGGCGTTGCGACCAAAATGAAACATATTGAGGACGGAACACGGGTTGTCTATCCACCAACAGGTACATATCCCAACTGGCCAGAAGATCTCCTGAAGCATGGCGCTCAGATAGGGTCATTTGGTAATTCATGTATCTTGCCCCAAGAACCCGCCGCATAGATTTTTCCTTTGACATTTCCTTGAAAATCGGGCACGGGAACCTTTGAGATTCAAAGATTTTGAAAAAGGGAGTTAAAAACCATGAAAACCGCCACTGTTAAATCATCCGATCCGCGCGGCCTGAAACGCATTTGCCTGGGCTGCAGCACGCGCTTTTACGATCTGAACAAGCGTCCCATTATTTGCCCCAATTGCAGCGCGGAATTCTCGGGCGAGACAAAAGTTAAATCCCGCCGTGGCCGTGCTGCCAGTCCGGTTGAGGCTGTTGCGGATACGACAAGAGCCGATCAGAAATTGCGTACAGCGGCCAATGACGCTTCGGAAGAGGAAGCCGATGAAATCGTCGCCGACGCCGATACTGTCAGTCTGGATGAGGTTGAAGCGCTGGAAAACGCGGATGATGATGCCGATGAAAACCTGGATATGGATGATGATGTTGAGGATATGGATGTCCTAGAAGACGATGATGATCTGGAAGAAGAGATCACCGTCGATAAAGAATAATGATACGTTTTGCATTTCAAACGGGGGCACAATCATCCTTGTGTCCCCCTTTCTTTTGGCCTAGCCCATGTTTCGCGCCCGCCTTCATTGCCTACAATTCCTGACAGAGCCGCAGGCGGAAATCCTTACGGGCGCGCTGGGTGATATTGCGCTGTCTGCAAGTGCACGTGAGCATCAATCCGGGCAATGGATATTTGAATGGCTGTTTGAAATGCAGCCAGATCCTGCCGTATTGGAAAGCCTTTTGTTTGCAGCGCAACCTGAGCTGACACATTTAGATTGGCAGATTGAGAAACTGGATCCGGCTTGGCAGGAAAAAGACTGGCTTGCGGAAAGTTATCGCAGTTTCCAGGCTTTTTGCGTTGGTCCATTTTATATTTACGGGGCGCATGAAACGCCCCAAGCCGCGGGCGACCAAATTCCGTTGCAAATTGATGCCGCAACGGCCTTTGGCTCAGGCGCCCACCCGACCACAGCCGGATGCCTGCGCGCCATGGCGGATTTGAAAGACCAGGGATTTTGCCCGTGGAACGTTCTGGACATGGGTACAGGTTCCGGGATTCTGGCGATTGCGGCGTATAAACTTTGGAAGACATCGGTTCTGGGGATCGATAATGATCCGGAATGTATCATCGTTAGCGAGCGTCATCAGAGTGCAAATAAAATTCCCGTGGGCGCGCATGGGCTGAGCTTGCAAACAGGCGATGGTTTTTCTTCTCCGCTGGTCACGCAGAAAAAGCCTTTTGATCTGGTCATTGCCAATATTCTGGCGGGGCCGCTGGTGGCGATGGCGCCTGCGCTTGTATCGGTATGCGATTCCAATGGCTATGTGATTCTCTCCGGGATTATTGCCGATCGCGCCAGGGAAGTAATTTCTGCCTATACGGATCAGGGTTTGGTGCTGGTTTCTACAGCCGAGGAAACATTAGACGGTCATTGCTGGACGACACTGGTCTTGCGACGCATGCAACAAAGTTGAAATTTTTCTTGACTGACACAACATATAGTGTATATAACTGATCTTATACACAATATGTTCGATATTGTGGTCTTTCAATTCCATCCCCGTGATTCACACCCGCATCGGCGGCGAGGCCTTCGCATTCGTCCATAGGCGGGCTAGAGTCCTGAACATACAACTTATGAGGAGTGATTCTGATGCCTGCGAAAACTGCTGTAAATGATATCGCCAATTCCAATTCGCCCCTTCTGCAGGAGCGCCACGTCTATAAGCCGTTCTTGTATCCCTGGTGTTATGAAGCTTGGCTGACGCAGCAGCGCATTCACTGGCTGCCCGAGGAAGTGCCGCTGGCCGAGGATGTGCGAGACTGGAAAAAGAATCTGACCCCGGCCGAAAAGAACTTGCTGACGCAGATTTTCCGCTTTTTTACGCAGGCGGATGTCGAGGTAAACAATTGCTACATGAAGCATTACTCGCGCGTCTTTGGTCCCGTTGAAGTGCAAATGATGCTAGGCGCCTTTGCGAATATCGAGACCATTCACATTGCAGCGTATGCGCATTTGCTCGATACAATCGGCATGCCGGAGATCGAATACCAGGCCTTCATGAAATACAAGGAAATGAAGGACAAATATGATTACATGCAGGGCGCATCCATGAACTCGCGCCGTGATATTGCCAAAACCGTGGCGCTGTTCAGTGGTTTTACGGAGGGTTTGCAGCTCTTTGCCTCCTTCGCGATTTTGATGAACTTCCCGCGCTTTAATAAAATGAAAGGTATGGGGCAGATCGTGACCTGGAGCGTTCGCGATGAAACCTTGCACTGCATTTCCATGATCCGTCTGTTCAACGCTTTTATTGCCGAAAATCCAGATATCTGGGATGACGAACTTAAGGCTGAGATCACGCAATCGCTGCGCGATGTTATTCGCATCGAAGACGCTTTTATTGATCTGGCGTTCGAGCAAGGTGGCGTGGAAGGGCTGGAAGCCGATGAGGTCAAACAATATATCCGCTATATCGGCGACCGCCGGTTGCAGCAGCTGAATCTGGAGCCGATTTACGGCATTGAGAAAAATCCACTGCCCTGGATGGACCAAATGCTCAACGGCGCCGAGCATACGAACTTCTTCGAAAATCGAGCCACCGAATATTCCCGCGCTTCGACGCAAGGGACATGGGAGGATGTCTTCGCGCAAGATGTTTTCTCAGGAAACTACGGCAAGGCGGCCTAAAACCGTCAGAGCAGTGAAAAAGAGGGACGGCGTAGTGAAATATACCGTCCCTTTTTAATTTATTTCCACCGCAGCACCGGCTCGCGCGCAGCCTTGACTTCGTCCAGGCGACGGCGGGGCGAGGAGAGCGGATAATCATGGAAGATATCCGTACGGTCCTGCGCGACATCGGCGGCGAAGTTTTTCATCACGGTAATAAAGCGATCAATGGATTCCTTGCTCTCGGTCTCTGTAGGTTCGATCAGCATTGCCCCCTGCACCACCAGCGGGAAATAAACAGTCATCGGGTGGAAACCATGTTCGATAAGACCTTTGGCGATGTCGAGGGTGCTGACATCTTTTTCCTTCTGGAATTTATCGGTGAGCAAACATTCATGCATGCACGGGCCATCAAACGGCACATGATAAGCATCCTTGAGGGCAGCCAGAATATAATTGGCGTTTAGCACGGCATCCTCAGCCACCTGCTTAAGCCCGTCTGCGCCGTGTGAAAGCATATAGGTCAGCGCCCGTACATGCATCCCGAATTGACCCTGAAAACCTTTGAGCATGCCCATGCTGGTCGGGCGGTCTTCAAGGGTCTCGAGATGATACGCTGTGCCGCGCTTTACTGCCGTCGGCACCGGCAGATAGGGCGCCAGTTCCGCGCTCACGCAGATTGGGCCGGAGCCGGGACCACCCCCACCATGCGGCGTAGAGAATGTCTTGTGCAGGTTGATATGCATGACATCGACGCCAAAATCACCAGGGCGAATTTTTCCCACCAGCGCATTGAAATTCGCACCATCGCAGTAAAAATAGCCTCCCACTTCGTGCAGAGCTTTAGAGATTTCCAAAATTTCACGCTCGAAAAGGCCGCAGGTATTAGGATTAGTGACCATCATGCCCGCCACGTCATGCCCATCGCCCAGCGCTTCCTTAAACAGCGCCAGCGTCAGACGACCGGTATCCTTGGTGGGAATATTGCGCACCGTGAAGCCGCAGATGACCGCCGTGGCTGGATTGGTGCCGTGTGCGGAATCGGGGATGAGGATGACGTTCTTATGCTTGTTGCCCTTGAGCTCATGCGCGCGGCGGATGGTCATTAACCCAGCCAATTCGCCATGTGCGCCGGCGGCGGGAGAAAGACAAACGCCCGGCAAGCCTGTCAATTCCGCCAGCCAGTTTTGCAATTCGAACATTACGCCCAGCGCACCCTGCACCGTACTGGCGGGCTGTTTGGGATGGATATGCGCGAATCCGGGCAGACGCGCCAACTTCTCGTTCAGGCGCGGATTGTGCTTCATCGTGCAGGAGCCCAGCGGAAAGAATCCGTGGTCGATGGAATAATTCCATGTGCTCATGCGCACAAAATGGCGCAGGGCCGTGGGCTCGGAAACCTGCGGCAGACCGATGTCGTCGCGCGCCTTCATACCTGTTCGCGATTTCAGATTTTGCGGTGCGGGCAGATCAACACCCGGATGATCGCTGCGCTCCTTCTCCCAGAGCAAGGATTCCTCATAATGCAGGGCCCGATTATTGTCCTGATGCTGGCGCGCATCGCCATCGATGATTTTCATTTCTGCGCTCATACCAAAACCTCATTCAATGCCTGAGCCAATGCAGCAATATCCCGATCCGTTGTCATCTCCGTCGCAGCGACGATCAGGTGATTGTCTACACCATAGCCCGCGATGATGCCTCGCGCCGCTAATGCTTCGACAACGCCTTGCGCGGGCTTGGACAAGGCCAGTGTAAATTCGTTGAAAAAATTCTCAGTGACCAGCTTAATGCCCGGCACTTTTGTCAGTGCTTCCGCAGTGCGAATGGCTGCTTCGTGATTGAGCTGCGCCAGTCGTTTGAATCCGTCCTCACCCAGCAAACTCATATGCACGGTAAACGCCAGCGCACACAGGCCCTGATTGGTGCAGATATTCGATGTTGCCTTGTCGCGGCGGATATGTTGCTCGCGCGTGGAGAGAGTCAACACAAAGGAACGGTGTCCTTCCGCATCCACCGTCATGCCACACAAACGCCCAGGCATCTGGCGCAAATATTTCTCGCGGCAGGCAAAGAAACCCAGATGCGGGCCGCCGAAGCTCATGGGCAGGCCGATACTCTGTGCCTCCCCGCAAACGATATCCGCTTCCACTGGCGCAGGCAGTAACCCCAGCGAGACGATTTCATTCACTACAACAATCAGAAGTGCGCCGGTTTCATCACATTTTTTGCGCCACGCATCATACGCATGCGGCGTGCCGTAGAAATCAGGCGATTGGATAATGATGCAGGCGGTGTCTTGATTTATTTGGTCTTTGCTCGCAACTGCGTCTGGCGACGCGTCGGGTCGAAGACTGCTCACTTCAATCTCCCCGCCGAAATTCCACATATAAGCTTTGAGAACACCGACATAATCGGGATGGATGGCGTTGCCCAGAACAATCCTTTTGCGCTTGGTGATACGCAGTGCCATGAGGGCCGCTTCGGTCATGGCGGTCGCGCCGTCATACATGGATGCGTTGGCAACTTCCTGACCTGTGAGCTGCGCGATGAAAGTCTGATACTCGAAAATCGCCTGCAGCGTGCCCTGCGCGATTTCAGGTTGGTAGGGCGTGTAGGCCGTCAGAAACTCGCTGCGCTGGATAATGTAATCCACCGTGGCGGGAATGTGGTGATAATACGCGCCAGCGCCCAGAAAGAACGGCCCCTGCGGCGCGGCGTGGTTCTGGTTGGCGTAGGCGGCCATATGCCGCTCCACCGCGAGCTCGCCCTGATGATCAGGCAGTTTGGCTTTGCCTTTGATAAAGGCCTGCGTAGGCACGTCAATGAACAGATCATCAACGCTCTTGACGCCAACCGCCTTGAGCATTGCGGCGCGGGTGTCTTTGGTCTGAGGAAGATAACGCATGATCAGGACAAGCTTTCCAGATATTGGGCATAGGCCGATTCATCCATCAGCGCGGCGACCTGCGCGGGATTGCTCATCTTGATTTTGGCGATCCAGCCGTTCTGCGCCAGCGGCGATTTGATCATGTCCAGATGACCCGGCATGTCCGTATTCACGGCAACGATTTCGCCATCAACGGGGCTGTAGACATCGGCAGCGGTCTTTACCGATTCCACCACGGCAAAGCTTTCTTTGACTTTGAGAGTGCGGCCCACTTCCGGCAGGTCGACAAACACAAGATCGCCCAAGGCTTCCTGTGCGTATGTCGTGATGCCAACGCGCGCGATATCGCCCTCTACCAGCAAACATTCATGATCCTTGGTAAATTTTAGTGCAGACATTCACTTTCCCTTTCGTGTTTAAAATTCTTCTTTTTATTTCTTCACAGCCTTCGTCTTTGGCGGTACAAACGGCATCGTCGCAATCTCAGCCGCCAGCTTCTTGCCGCGCACATCAACGAAAACTTTTGTGCCCGGCACCGCCGCCGCAGGCTTTACATACCCCATACCGATGGATTGTTTGAGCACTGGCGAATGGCCGCCGGAGGTGAGTTTGCCAATCTCCTGATCCTGCGCATCGAACAGAACCGCGCCTGCGCGGGCCACGCCCGGATCAGTCAGGCGTACGCCAACGCGCACACGCGAAACGCCATTTGCCAATTCTGCAACGATACGTTCCGCCCCGATAAAATCCTTGTCTGATTTTCGGATAATCCACTCCAGCCCGGCTTCGACCGGTGAAATGGTTTCATCCAGATCCTGGCCATAAAGCGGATAGCCCATTTCCAGCCGCAGCGAATCCCGCGCTGCAAGGCCAACATTCTTAAGTTCGGAGTGGGAGGAAAGCTTGGCCCATATTTCTGGCACAATGTCGTTTGGCAGGCTGACCTCAAATCCATCTTCGCCGGTATATCCAGTGCGGCTGATATAGATTTTCTCGCCCGTCGGGGCACGCGATTCGACCATGGTCATATAGCCTTGCTTGTGCGCATCATATTCAAATATCTCGTACATTACGCGTTCAGCCCATGCACCCTGAATAGCGATCAAGCTGCGGTTATCAAGCACATAAAGAGAAAGATCACTGGGCAGATGCTGCTTGATCCAAACCAGATCGACATCCTTACGCCCGGCATTGAGCACGGCATGAAACAGATTTTCAGCTAGACGCGTGACAATCAGATCATCGATGATCCCACCTTGTTCGTTCAACAGCACCGTATATTGCGCCTTGCCTGTGGCCTTGGGTTTAAACGCGGACGGGGTGATGCGTTCGAAGAACGCGGCTGCGCCCTCACCCTCCACCAGAATTTGTCCCATATGCGAAACATCGAACACACCGCCGTGGCTGCGTGTCCACAGATGTTCGGCAATGACCCCCTCAGAATAGAATAAAGGCATATCGTAGCCGGCAAAGGGGCCCATCTTGGCACCCTGACGGACATGCAGGTCATGCAGAATCGTGTGTTTCATGATGGATTGAGAGTAGCCGGATTGATTAAAAAGGAAAGGGGGGATTTGGATTTTTGATAAATAAAAATCTACGCCTTGCGCTTCACCGGTGCACCACAGGAATTGAGGCTGCCCGCAACCATGCCGGTTTTGTTGTTCTCGAAATCCGTCAGCACCACCGGATAATCGCCGGTGAAGCATGCATCGCAGAATTGCGGTGCGGACGGGTCGCGGCGGGCTTCGCCCATCGCGCGGTAGAGACCGTCCATGGAGATATAGGCCAGCGAATCCACGCCGATGAAATTGCGGATTTCCTCGACGGACATTTTATGCGCCAATAACTCCTCGGTGCAGGGCGTATCGATGCCGTAGAAACAGCTATGCGCCGTCGGCGGGGAAGAGATGCGCATATGGACTTCCTTCGCACCCGCCGCGCGCACCATGTCGACAATCTTGCGCGAGGTTGTGCCGCGCACGATCGAATCGTCCACGAGAACCACGCTCTTGCCCTCGATAAATTTGCGATTGGCGTTGTGCTTAAGTTTCACACCCAGATGCCTAATGTGATCCGTAGGCTCGATAAAGGTGCGCCCCACATAATGATTACGAATGATGCCAAGCTCAAATGGTACGCCGCTTTGCTGCGCATAGCCAATGGCAGCGGGAACACCGCTGTCAGGCACAGGTACAACCAAATCCGCGCCCAGCACGGGCGATTCCTGCGCCAGGACCGCGCCAATCGCCTTGCGCATAGCGTAAACCGAGCGCCCTTCCATCAGACTGTCGGGCCGTGCGAAATAGATATATTCGAAAATGCAAAACCGGTGCGGCGCCTTTTGCAGTGGGAAAGAGGATTGCACGCCCTTCTCAGTCACCACCACCATCTCGCCCGCCGCGATTTCACGCACATAATCCGCACCGATGATATCCAGCGCGCAGCTTTCCGAAGCCAACACATGCGCTTCACCCAGTCGCCCACCATTAGGATCCCGCAGGCCAATCAGCATGCCCGGCGCCAGCACCACCAGAGAATAAGCGCCCTGAATTTGCCGTACCGCATCCACCAGACGGTCCGACACAGAGCCTGCGCGTGAGCGCGCAACAAGATGGACGATGGTTTCAGTATCACTGGTCGATTGAAAAATCGCGCCATCCTTCACAAGCGCGGAGCGGATGGTCATCGCATTCGTCAAATTGCCATTATGGCCGACTGCAAAACCGCCGAAATCCAGATCGCCAAACATGGGTTGAACATTGCGGATATGCGCCTCCCCCGTAGTGGAGTAGCGATTATGACCGATGCCCGCGCGGCCCTTAAGCTGCGCAATCACATTAGCCGATGAAAATGTCGCATCGACCAGGCCCAGCGCCTTTTTGTTGTAGAAGTTCGATCCGTCGGTGGTGACGATTCCACACGCCTCCTGCCCGCGATGCTGCAGCGCATGCAACCCCAAAGCCGTCAGTGCCGCCGCGTCGTCATGACCGAACACGCCGAACACGCCGCATTCTTCATGCAGCGTATCGCCCCAAAGTTCGTCGTGAAAATCCTGATCCCGTTTCATTGACTTTTGTTCTCTTGTGTCGATTTTTTTTCTTCTGGTGTTGCCGCTTGCGGCGGTACGGCTTGCTCAAAAATTTGATCCAGTTTCTCGCGTATCTCTGGTTTATAGCCCTGTCCGTTTTGCGGCTCGCTAGACATGTCGGATGCCTTGACATCGCCCGGCGCGGTCTTGAGAAGATCAATACGCTCCAGCGCCTCGCGCGCGCCCGCCTTGGCGGCCTCATCGGCTGCGCCTTCGGCCTTCTGGAATGTTTCTGCCGGGATGAGCACGGCCATGGCCTGCGTCATTTGTTCCAGGTAAATATGCGTTTTACTATCGGCAAACCATTCGTCCCTGCGCTTTTCATCCAGCGCGAAATGAAACGGCAGATACAAAAGACCTAGAACAATCGCGCCGCGAATCAACCCAAAGACAAAGCCCAGCGTGCGGTCCACAGCGCCCAGACCAATCGCCCGCGCCGATTCCGCCAGAAAGTGACTGGCCAGGGACAGGGCAATAACCACCACCAGGAAAATTGCACCGTAAGATAAGACATCAGCCAGAATGGGATAAGGCACAATGTCGAGAAATTTCTCGACTTTTTGGCCTTCGGCTACTGTTTCCTGCACCCCCAGCCAGCCAGCCATGAACGGCTTGAGCATCGGACCGCCCAGATAGGCCGCGCTGGCCCCGCCGACTACGCCCAGAATCGTCAGAACCTCGCGAATAAAGCCACGCACAAAGGCAATGAGCGCCGAAATAAGGAGAACAACACCAACGGCGATATCAAGAATCATGCGGCTTCCCCCCGGAACTTAAGTTCCTTATTGGAATTTGAACCTATGGTCATACGTGGAAAATTCAATATTTACAAGATATTTTTGACATATAGTCTTTTCGCTGTTAGGCTAAAAAAATGACAAAAGGGGATATAATATCGATTGCTTTGATCTTCGGCATGATAGCCGCAGGTGCAGGGTATTGCTGGAAGAAAGGCTATTTACCCAAAAGTACGCAAAACACAGCGGAGGACGAACCAATAAAAAGGCCAAAAGTGGTCTTTAAGGGCAATGTTGGTCCTTATGAATTAAGCATGCTTTATCTGCCTGCTGCCCTGACAAGGGACAATTTGGCAAAGGCCCAATGTGTGATTATCGCGCCCGATGGGCAACGCCATAAAGGCATTTGCGCCATACGCGACCATGAGAATCCTTGGGCCGAGGCCGGAGAAATTGCATTGCAAAACCTGATCAAAGCACAAAATCCTGATCCCGACTTGCTCGCTCTTTTTAGAACTCACTTTAACAATCAGCCCATAGCAGAAACATCGAAGCCAGACCTTGAGCTGAGCATGCGCTAAGGAGCTGTCTTAAAGCCTTGCTTGTTCGCTTCGCTGCGCGATTAACCTGTTGCCGCCTTTATTCTGCGTCCTGTAAACAAGTCTGCCAGATCTTGCACATGCGCCACATGCTGAAGATTAAGAATCTTCTCTCTGCCCTCTTCCTTCTTATTCCTATTCACTGGCAGCACGGCCTGTTTGAAGCCCAGCTTGGCCGCTTCCTTGCAGCGCAGATCAGGCTGCGCGACGGGGCGGATTTCCCCGGCCAGACCAATTTCGCCGAAGAAAACGCATTCAGGCGGCAGGGCGTCGCCCTTCAAGGCGCTGATCAGCGCCGCCGCCACGGCCATATCGGCGGCCGGTTCGGCGATGCGGATGCCGCCCGCGATGTTAAGGAAGATATCGCAGCCCGAGAGCTGCAAACCGCAGCGCGTTTCCAGCACAGCGACAATCATGGCCAGCCGGTTCGGGTCCCAGCCAATGACAGCGCGGCGCGGCGAGCCTAAGGTTGAAGGCGCGACAAGGGCCTGCACCTCCACCAGCACGGGCCGCGTGCCCTCCAGCGCCGCAAGCACAGCAGAGCCAGCAACATCTTGTGATCGCTGGGAAAGAAAGAGCGCCGATGGATTTTCAACTTCGACCAGCCCTTCGCGCGCCATTTCAAACACGCCGATTTCATCGGTCGCGCCGAAGCGGTTTTTTACCGCGCGCAGTATGCGGAAATGGTGGCTGCGGTCGCCTTCGAAATACAGCACGGTATCGACCATGTGCTCCAGCACACGCGGCCCCGCGATCTGCCCATCCTTTGTGACGTGGCCGACGAAGATCACGGCCATCTCTCCGCTTTTTGCAACGCGGATAATTTCCTGCGCACTGGCGCGCACTTGCGTGACCGTGCCCGGTGCGCTGTCGATGGAATCGACAAACATGGTCTGGATGGAATCGATGATCAGCAAAGAAGGCGGGTTATCTTGAATGGATGATAAAATATCACGCACATTACTGGCACTGGCCAGTTCGACCGGCGTATTCTCCAGCCCCAGCCTTCTGGCCCGCAGACGAATTTGATCAATCGCTTCCTCGCCCGAGACATAGACCGTACGCACATTGCGTTTGGCCAAAGCGCACACAACTTGTAGCAGCAAGGTGGATTTTCCGATACCTGGATCGCCGCCGATCAGCACCGCCGAACCGGGCACCAGCCCGCCGCCCGTGACACGGTCGAACTCGCGCAAGCCCGTGATATGGCGGGGCGGGGGATTCTCACGCTGGTCGGCCAGTGAGACAAAATCCAGCTTGCGGCCCTTTTTGCGGGTGTCCATGCCTTTGGGAATGGGAGCAGCGGCGATGTCTTCGATAATTGTGTTCCAGGCGCCGCAACCCTCGCATTTGCCGCCCCAGCGCGCATGAACCGTGCCGCAGGCGTTGCATACATAAGTCTTACTGTTCTTGGCCATGGTGTATCATACGAGCAGTCCGCCATGCTTGCAAATGGACGTTCTTTTTCTTTGCGCCATAACCCGCTTTGCGTTAAAAACACGGGATCATGAAAGAGGCCCGACAAAAAAAAGTCAAAGCGCCATCCGCCCCCCATGGCCGCAATGTGCGCCTTCTGGATGCGGTGACCATCCCCGCTGACCTAAAAACCCTGAGCGATGAGCAGCTTAAGACGCTGGCCAATGAAGTGCGGCAGGAATTGATTGCCGTGGTGGCCAATACGGGCGGGCATCTGGGCGCAGGTTTGGGCGTGGTGGAACTAACTGTTGCGATCCATGCCGTATTCGACACGCCCAATGACCGGTTGATCTGGGATGTGGGGCATCAGGCCTATCCGCACAAGATGCTCACCGGACGGCGCGAGCGCTTAGACACCTTGCGTCAAGGCGGCGGTTTGTCGGGATTTACCAAGCGCAGCGAGTCCGAATACGATCCCTTTGGGGCAGCACATAGCTCGACCTCGATTTCCGCAGGGTTGGGCATGGCGGTGGCGCGGGATTTTTCAGGCGATGATAAAAAAATCATCTGCGTCATCGGCGACGGCGCGATGTCAGCCGGCATGGCGTATGAGGCGATGAATAATGCCGGAGCGCTCAAAAGCAATCTGATTGTCATTTTAAACGACAACGAAATGTCGATCGCACCGCCCGTAGGCGCGATGAGCCGTTATCTGACGCGCATTGTATCCTCCAAAACCTATCAGCACGCGCGGGAAGTCGGTAAGAAGATCACCGATCTGCTGCCCGCGCCCTTGCGTCATGCCGCCAAGCGCGCGGAGGAAGGCGCGCGCGTCGCGCTGGGCGGCGGCACATTCTTCGAGGAGATGGGCTTCTATTATATCGGGCCGGTGGATGGGCATAATCTGGATCATTTGCTGCCGATCTTGCGCAATGCGCGCGATTCCGATCATGAGGGGCCAGTGCTCATCCACGCGCTGACGCAAAAAGGCAAAGGGTATAAGCCCGCCGAAGTCGCAGCAGACAAAATGCACGGCGTGGTGAAATTCGATGTGGTGACAGGCGCGCAGAACAAACCCAAATCCCTCTTGCCCAGCTATACGAAAGTCTTCGCGCAAGCCCTGATCGAAGAAGCGCGGCATGACGAGAAGATCATTGGTATCACCGCCGCTATGCCATCGGGCACGGGGATGGATACATTCGAGCAGGAATTCCCGCAGCGCATGTTCGATGTTGGCATCGCCGAGCAGCACGCCGTAACGTTCGCAGCCGGGCTGGCGGCGGAAGGATACAAACCGTTCTGCGCGATTTATTCAACATTCCTGCAGCGTGCCTATGATCAGGTGGTGCATGACGTTGCGCTGCAGAACCTGCCAGTGCGCTTTGCGATGGACCGCGCAGGTTTAGTGGGCGCGGATGGTGCTACGCATGCTGGCTCATTTGATATTCCTTATCTGGGCTGCCTGCCGAATATGGTGCTGATGGCAGCGGGGGACGAGGCCGAGCTGATGCATATGGTGGCTACAGCGGCAGACTATGACGCGGGCCCCATCGCCTTCCGTTTCCCGCGCGGCGAAGGTCTAGGCGTAGACTTGCCCGGACGCGGCACAATTCTGGAGATTGGCAAGGGGCGGATTGTTCGTGAAGGCTCAGATATCGCCCTCCTCTCTTACGGCGCTCGGCTGGGTGAATGCCTGAAGGCAGCGGAGATGCTGGAAGATAAGGGCCTGTCCGTCACGGTGGCCGATGCGCGCTTTGCCAAGCCGCTGGATGAGGCTTTGATCACACAGCTGGCTTCGCATCACCAGGCCATAATCACGATTGAAGAAGGCTCGATTGGCGGTTTTGGGTCTTACGTGCTGGAATTCTTGAACCGCAAGAACTTACTGAACGGAAAGCTGCGCGTACGCACGATGCACCTGCCCGACATTTTCCAAGATCATGACACACCCAACAAACAATATGCCGAGGCGGCATTGATGGCCGAAGATATTGTGCTCATGGCAAAGAGATTGATCTCTCAAGCTTAGACTTGTTATGATGGAATCGAACATTCTTGAGGTTATAAGATGGGATTAGGATCCCTTTGGCGCAAACATTCTGAGCCCCTGATGTCTTCTGTAATCAAACCGACAGCTGTTATTTTCGATTTTGATGGAACCGTGATTCATCACATCGATCCGACATGGATCAACCGTTTAGAAAAGCTTGATGATCTCTGCCATTCTTTAAAGTCCCTGTTTTCTTCACCGCGCAGTGAAAAGATCATCATTCCATCGCCCGCGCCTGATGGACAAAAAAGAAGGCTGCGCACCCGGCGCACAATTCACAGACTACTGCGCTGGTGGCACCGCCATAAGGAAGTTGAAGAAATCATTGAACCCAGCAAGGGTATTGTACCCCTTTTGAATTTTCTCAAGGCGCACAATATTCCGCTGGGCTTGTGGAGTAATGGCCTGGGGCAGCAATACGGGCATGATATTTTAGAGTATTATGATCTTGAGAAATATTTTTCAGGTATGGTCTTTCGCGAAGATATCCGCCACGGTAAGCCGAACCCGGAGGGGTTTTTTATCGCGCTGGAACGCATGGGCATCAAGCCAAAACCGCAGGATTGCATATGGTATATTGGCGACCGGCATAAGGACATTACCGCCGCAATAGCCGCACAAAAAATGCTTGCCTGTTCTGTGGTGCCGCTGGCTTATCGACTGAATGCAAAAATTGCGGTTCTGGAACATTTACACTCTACCGATTACATGATCGATTCCTTTGAAGAACTGCAAGCACGACTGACCACATTATGTGGTCCTGCTCCTCACACAGTGCTCAAACCGGCAATAATATAAAATTTCTTAATGCCGCAACCGCAGCGGCGCATAAAGAAGCGCGCCCTGGCTCTCTTGTGCGAGGCCAGTCAATTCCAAAACAGGCCTTAGCATTTGATAGATTTGTATCTGCAACGCCAAGCCCTGTGCCGCTATACCCTGTTGGTGCAGGAATTCAAAAATCTCTTCGAACGGCGTTTTTGGACGCGGCAGCTGGATAATCTCAATATCGGCGCGGGTTTTTCCTCCGCTCTCAATCGCAGCATAGGTCAACGCCTCATGAAGCCCGCCGATCTCATCCACCAAACCATTTTTCAATGCCTGGCGCCCCGTCCAGACGCGACCGCCCGCGATAGCATCAACTTCTTCCTTCTTCATGTTACGTCCCTGAGCAACGCGCTCGAGAAAGGAATCGTAGACATGATCAAGCATGAGATTAAAACGTTTGGCTTCGCTCTGTGTGAATGGTGTATTCATCGACCACATGCCGGCATTATCGCCCCATTGCACACTTTGATCCCAGTTCACGCCCCAATCTTTCCACAACTCACCGATCGACACCTTGCCGCCCAGAACGCCAATCGATCCGGTTAAGGTTGTAGGCAGGGCAAAGATGTGCTCGGCACCGCTGGCGACCCAATAACCGCCTGAGGCGGCTGTTTCCCCCATGGAGACAATAACTTTCTTGCCCTTTTCCTTGGCGAGCATGACCGCACGCAAGATGCTTTCGGATGCCACGGGCGAGCCGCCGGGCGAATTGATGCGAAGGACAATAACCTTGATGCTCGGATCTTCGCTGGCTTCTAAAATTGCTGGAGCAATTTCCTCCGCTGCGGCCATGCCGTCGCCTAGTTCGCTTTGTACAATTGGACCCACAACATAAATCAGCGCGACGCGCGACGCGGGTTTCCACTGCCCACGATGTGCATTGTAGGTGAGCGGATCAATGAAAATATCGTCGCTTGCGTCCGCATTGCCGGTGACTTTCTTTTTGATGTCCTTAATCAGCAAATCCACGTAATCAGCCCGCGTGATTAATTTTGCTGCAAGAGCCTGCGGCGCGGTAAACAGACCTTCATTAATTCCACGTTCGAATTCGGCTGCGCTTATGCCGCGTGCGGCGGGTACTACATTCACAATCTCTGTGCGGATTCCCTGAACGATGTCCTTCAGCATCTGCCTGTTTTCCGGTGTCATATCACTGCGCGTGACACTTTCATATGCGGTTTTATAATCCTTGCGTTGGAAGAACTCTGGCGTGATTTTCCATTTGTCTAATAACGGACGCAGATATGGTACTTCCGCGCGTATACCGCTGATGCTCAGCACACCCATGGGCTGCATCCAGATCTCATCGAATGCGCTGGCCAGATAGTATTGTGACAGCCCCCCACCAGCTTCGCCAAATGAGGTGGTATAAAGATATGCGAATTTTTTGCTGGTCTTAAACCGCATCACCGCTGCGCGCAATTCCTGCGCATGCGCCAACGATAAGCCAGGTTCGCGCAAACGCACATACAACCCTTTAACGCGCCGATCGGTTGCGGCCGCATCGATGGCGGTGATTGTTTGATCAAGCGTTGGTATGCTCTCCCAGAACGGACCGCTGAAAGCTGCATGACGCTGCATTTCGGGCGGATCGCCGTTGATTTCCAGCGCCAGAACCATATTGCGCGGCAAGGATGGGGCTGGCGCTGTGGGCAGGTTAGATAGCATCACTATCATCATAACGATGATCAGCAAGACCATAGCGCCTAACGAAAAGCAGATCACTTTCACACCGCGCCATAGCGCGGAGAATATGCCCTGGCGCGGTTGCTGTGCCTGGTAAGGCTGTTCTACCGGTTGCCGGGGAAAGATCGATCGTTTTTGAAAAAAGCGGAGCATGGGTATTTATACACCAAACGCATACGGGTTGGAATTGTTGCGCATAAAAATATCAAAGGCATTGTGCCTTGTGCCGTAGCCAGTGATCGGCCAGAACGCAGGCCATCATTGCCTCGGCAACCGGTGCGCCCCGAATCCCCACGCATGGATCATGGCGGCCTTTGGTGCTGATCTCGGTTTCGCGTCCATGGATATCAATCGTGCGGAGCGGTGTTAGGATCGAGCTGGTGGGTTTGAAAGCGATACGCACCACAATATCCTGCCCCGTGCTGATACCACCCAGAATGCCCCCCGCGTGATTGTGCAAAAATGAGGGGCCTGCGCGCATCTCATCGGCGTTTTGTGAACCCGTCATCGCCGCCGCCGCGAAACCCGCGCCGATTTCCACACCCTTAACCGCATTGATCGACATCATCGCCTTTGCCAGATCGGCATCGAGCCTATCATAGACCGGCGCGCCCAGGCCCACGGGAACGCCGCTGGCCATAACTTCAACTATCGCGCCGACGCTGTCGCCGCCTTTACGAACGGTATCTAGATACTCTGCCCATTGTGCGGCTGCGCGTGCGTCGGGACAGAAAAAAGGATTTTCGTCGATTTGATCCCAATCCCAATTTTCGCGGTTGATTGGATGCGGGCCGATCTGAACTACGGCTGCGCGAATGCGCATGGGAAAGATTTTGCGCGCGATTGCACCCGCTGCCACGCGGCTTGCGGTTTCGCGCGCGCTGGATCGCCCACCGCCACGATGATCACGAATGCCATATTTCGCTTGATAAGTGTAATCGGCATGTCCGGGGCGAAATTTATCTTTGATCTCGTCATAGTCTTTGGATTTGGCATCCGTGTTCTCAATCAGCAATGCGATGGGCGCGCCCGTTGTCTGGCCTGCGAACACGCCCGAGAGAATTTTTACCTGATCCTCTTCACGGCGCTGGGTTGTATAGCGCGACTGGCCGGGTTTGCGGCGGTCAAGATAGAACTGAATATCCTCTTCCTGCAAGGCAATGCGTGGCGGCACGCCATCGACAACGCAGCCGATGGCCGGGCCGTGGCTTTCGCCAAAACTGGTATATTGAAAGAGTGTGCCAAAACGATTACCGCTCATTGTTCATCCTCCATCCGCAAATCCGTGATCATATTGGTGATGTCCTTTTTCTTATCTTTTTCGCCCTGATCTTCAGGCGTGTCTTGGGGCGATGTTGGCTCAGACTCTGCTGCGGAGTCTTCATGACGGCGCGGCGCGAACACATCAAAGGACAAAATGGTTGCTATCGCGCGGAACGATTCATGTTCCTTCATCAGCATGAGAATTTTATCTTGTGTTATTTCCTCGCCCTGCGCGCGGCGCGCGTTGATGGCTTGTCCCAAAGCCTGCACAGTTTCCCATGGCACTTCCTGGAGCGTGTTCATAAATGTCTTCTGTGCGCGATCTGCCAGTGTATCGGCATCGCCATCGCGGTTATTGAGGATCTGAAGCGCACGTACCAAACCGGGCGCACACCAACCCAAATATTCACCCTGCATCAGGCGCTTGTTCTGGCGCACCCATTCATCAAGAAACACATAATTGTCCTGGTTCAGGATGGCCTTTGATATACATCGGTCCAGGGCATCGATGCAAAGCCCCTGATGATGGCGGGCATTGGTTTCGGGATCGGCAAAGGCGTTAAGAAAATCATTCTCAACCGGCATGGCCGGTTCGATATCCAACGTCTCGGCCAAGAGATAGGCGATCGAACGTGTATATGGATCCTCGTTCGTGTAGACTGCGGCGCCAAGAATCTTATTCCGGTGAACGCCTGCCCAGGCCATGTCCTGCGCGGCACGGGCAAAGCTTTGCCATTGTGTGGACAATCTTTGATCACATAGTCGCGCAGCTTCTTCCATAAGACGCCAAGCGCGGTGCAAGGGCCTGAGATTTTCTGTGCGCGGTCCGAAATCTTCCAAAATGGCCTGCACAATATCAACCGCTGCAGGAAGTGGATAAAATTCCGGTTTGGCATGCGCAACAGGGGTAATAGCATTCAGCGCCAGTTTGGCAGCAAAATTCCTTACAGATCCTGCCGCGCCGAGGAATTCCTGCGCATACGCGCAATAAATATCGGCCAGAAGATTATTATAGGCGTATTGATCTGGCGCAAGCGCGGGGCGCAGTACGCCCTCGATCTGGATGTAGTCGCTTTGCTTTTCCTCGCGCACGGCCTGCAAAAGCCGTAAAGCATACCACCCCTGCCGACGCGCCTCAATCTGCATGGCATCGGCATCGGCCATAATGCTGTAATCAAGGAGTGCACAGGCACTGGCTTGTTCACGCCGAAGGACAAACCAGGGCCTGCTTCTCTCAAGGCGCAAACCAATAAATCCGGGAGGAATCAAGGATGCATCCTTATTTGCTTCCAAAGCATAGAGCAATTTGGAAGCGCCAGGCAGCATCCGCAATTCGGGTATTTTGCGGGCAATGGCTTGATCCTTGCGCTGGCCGTCATGCAAGATGAACACCATGTGCAGATCAGGATATTCATCGGCCATCTGACGCCGGACGACGTTGCAGGCGTGATCGGCGGCAGCCAATGTCAATTTTTGGGACTGGGCGTTCATTCTGGGGTAAGGAGACATGAATTTGCTGCTTTACACAAGACTCTGGACGCTGGCTTGGAAATGTGTAGGATCAATTTTTCCAAGGAGTAAAGCATGATGGATGTTAATTTTCAGAATAATTTTCTCAAGGGCAAGCGCGGCTTGATTATGGGTGTGGCTAATGACCGATCGATTGCTTGGGGCATTGCCGAAATGGCCGCCAATAGCGGCGCAGAGCTAGGATTTACTTACCAAGGGGAGGCTCTGGAAAAGCGGGTGCGCCCGCTGGCTGAAAGTGTGAATTCGAACATCATCGTTCCGTGCGATGTGACCGATGAAGCCAGTATTGATGAAACCTTCAAAGCCGTTGAAAAGACATGGGGCGGGCTGGATTTCGTGGTGCATGCCATTGCCTTTTCCGACAAGAATGAGCTGGACGGGCTGTATCTGAACACCAGCCGCGCTAATTTCCTGCGCACCATGGATATCTCCGTCTATTCCTTCACAGCTGTGGCCCAGCGCGCCGCGCCTTTGATGAAGAACGGCGGTGCGATGCTGACCCTCACCTATTACGGGGCCGAGCGCGTCATGCCGCATTATAACGTTATGGGCGTGGCTAAGGCTGCGCTGGAGGCTTCGGTGCGTTATCTAGCCACAGATTTGGGCCGCGATAATATCCGCGTGAATGCCATTTCCGCTGGTCCGATCAAGACGCTGGCCGCCAGCGGCATTGGTGATTTCCGCCATATTCTGCGCTGGAACGAGTTGAACGCGCCCCTCAAGCGCAATGTCACCACAGAAGACGTGGGCCGTGCGGGTCTGTTCCTGCTGAGCGATCTGGGTGCTGGCGTGACGGGTGAGATTTTGCATGTCGATGCCGGTTACCACACGGTGGGCATGTGCGCGATTGATAACGCCGCTGAAACTGCTGAGATGCTAAAATCTGCAGCGCCCAAATCCGGCGACGCGCAAGCGGCTTAAAATCAGGATCACAGTTATAAATTAACGATCTTGGCTTGGCGCTAAATTTGGAGGCTGATAAACGTTCCTGCCCCTCGTTTTAAACAATTCATGTGGCATTTGTCTATGACAAGGGGAGTTCGGATTCAGTTGCAAACCTTGATAAGGCAATGCCTGCCGATTGGCATCAAAATACACTTCTTTCCGCACTGCAGTGATCAGGCTCAATACTGAATCATATGACGCTTTCTTGAAGGAATCCTCAATGTTTACGACAAAATCACATAGATCTTTGGGTTTGTCCGGCAGGGGACATTCCTCGAATACAGATTTCCAGTTCGCAGGCAAAAGATTGCGGCCATGTCCCGGCGCCATTTGCTTCAGATTATTTTCGGGGAACGAAAAACCCATGGCATTTACAAGTGAGTAAGCAACGGAATTTGAATTCTGCCCAGGCTCACCAAAGCCAAAACGATCATAGATGATGGATTGTTGGTTAATGAAATAGGCAGCATCGAGCGCGATGAGATATTTTCGTGCCGCGTCTTCCAATGTGCCCGCATAAATAACCGTGACATCCTGCACGGTCTCTTCGGGACAAAGCGAGGGGCTATAGGATTGCGCTAACTCGCAAACTAGCATATCTGAGTTATCGCCCAGCTTAACCGGACCCAGATTGCGAAATCGGTCAGGTTTTCCCGAATCAATTTCTTCATATAAGAATTTCTCTCTATCTGCGGCCATGCCATCAAGGAGACGGTGAATACCTCCCAAATCCCCCAGTAAGTTATAAAATGAAAATGTGATCCCATTGTGAACAACATTTCCTAAAGGCGTGCGAATGATTGGCTCACTGCGCACGAAGATGATTCCCATAGGGGTTCTTTTATCTACTTTTACTTTTTCCGCGGCTTCTTGCATGTTATCTGCAAATTTCACAACAAACGGATTGTGACTGCATCCCCCGACACCCAAAGCAGTGCATGCGCTGGCAAAAAAAGCTCTCAAAAGTCTATTTCCTTGCATATTATACATATACTATGGTGTATTATGGTTTGTCAAATAAAAATATGCCACCTTGACCCCTGACCCAGGGAGTGATGGTGTAGACGCATGAGCATGATCTGGCATAAGCATTATACCGTTGATTTTCTGCAGGGGTTTCGCAACGCGCATATGGGCGTGCATATTGGCATGGAATTCACGGAAATCGGCGATGATTTTCTGCGCGGGCGGATGCCCGTCGACCACCGTACGACCCAGCCTTTTGGCATTTTGCACGGCGGTGCGTCTTGCGTGCTATCGGAAACGCTGGGCAGCGTCGCGGCCTGGATGGTGATCGACCATGAGCAGTTCAGTGCCGTGGGGCTGGAGATCAACGCCAACCATATCCGCGCCGTGCGCGAGGGGTTTGTGATCGGCACCTGCCGCCCGCTGCATATGGGCCGCACCACCCATGTCTGGCAAACCGACATCACCGAAGAATCCTCCGGCAAGCGCGTGTGTATCTCCCGCCTGACCGTGGCGATCACACCGAAGGGGAAGGTGATTTAGGCGGCACGAGCAGAAGGTGCGGGTGGTGTTTGTCTTTCTACGCCTGTAATTTCGTATATTTTCTGAACAGCCCGATGACAAGCCAAAGCATCGCCGGGCTCAGCACGTTCTCCTGCCAAGCGACGCAGACAAGCTTCCGCCGCATGTTCAAAGATCGCTATCCAGCGTTGTGTTTCTTCGACCCTTGGTCGCACAAATGAATGAATTGCAGAACGTGACGCGAGAAATTTCTGCAATTCCGCCTCTGTCGGCAATGAATCAGGATTTTGTTTTACCAGTTCGCTCCACATGGAAGTTAATTTTCCTTCTCGATTAGCAAGTTCTTGCTGTTCCCGTTCAAGACGCTTGGTATGACCTGCATGGGCATATCCTATAAATTCTAAAGTACGGAGATCGCCTGCAATATCAGGTGCACGGTTATCATACTTAACGATTGCCTTTGTATTATTTTGTCCCGAATCTGTGGTCATTTATTGCTCCCATTTCATATATAGGATAAATTTATAATTATTTCATAACTATTTGTCAAGAAATATATTCAACAAAAGAGGGCAGCGCATAAAGCACTGCCCCCCGAAAGCACTCACTTCCTTATGAATTAACTCACGATCTCCCAGCTGCCGTCGGGCTGCTGGCAGGCGGTGCCGTAGGCGCTTTGCGCTTTGCCACCAACGGTGACTGTTTGCTGGTATTCGCGGCAATAGCGGCCAGATGCGCTGTAGCCATCTTTGGTCGGTGTAACACTGCCGTAATTGCCGGTTTCCGGATTATTCCATGTGATGGTCTCGCCCACCGGCGCGTTATAAGCGCGGTTATTGGCTTGCTGAGCGTAAGCCATATCTGCCTTATCCAGCGAACGGCCAATTTCAGAACCTGCCAAAGCGCCCAAAAGAACACCCGCACCCGTCGCCCACAGACGACCCGAGCCGCCGCCGACCTGCGAGCCTAGCACGCCGCCTAGCACCGCGCCCGTACCGCCGCCGATTAGCTCCTTGTTGCCGCGGTTGTTCAGGCTCTCGCAGGCCGTAGTTGCGAGGGATGCCGCGATCAAGCCGGCCAAAACAATCTTCTTCATTTGTGACTGCCTTTCATGCATGTGTTAAGTGGCGTATGCAACGCCGCAGGGAATATATATAGTCATTTTCATGAAAGAAGCAATTTCCGAGATGCATTTTGAACCTGATTTTGGCAAAGACCCCATCGCCCTTTTCCTTCAGTGGTATGGTTTGGCCAGCAAAGCGGAGCCGAATGATCCGGATGCGGCTTGCCTAGCGACCGCGAATGAGGCAGGAAAACCAAGCGCGCGCATGGTTTTAATCAAGGGCTATGACGGACACGGCTTTAAGTTCCATACCAACGAAAAAAGTTCCAAAGGGCAGGACCTCGCCGCGAATGCGTCTGCGGCTTTATGCTTTTACTGGAAATCGCTGCAACGGCAAATCCGGGTTGAAGGTCCGGTCGAGCGCATTGATGATGCGACTGTCGATGCCTATTTCGCATCCCGGCCCCGCGAGAAGCAGATCGGCGCGTGGGCATCGATCCAGTCTGCCCCTATGGCCAGCAGGGCTGAGTTCGCCAACAAGCTGAAGGCCACAGAAAAGGAATACGCCAATAAAGATGTTCCGCGCCCGCCGTTCTGGGTGGGGTATCGCATTGTGCCGCTGACGATGGAATTTTGGCTGGAAAAACCGCACCGCTTGCATGAGCGTCTATGCTTCCGCCGCCAATCGCCGGAAGCACCTTGGACGTTGCAATGGTTATATCCTTGAAGTTAAACGCGGATGTTGAGTGCGGAGCCACGCCCGTTTAAAGCCTTGATGTTATCTGCAGATTGTTCCAATACGCCAACCATGACCCGTTCGGCCTGGGCATTTTGCTTGATCATGGATAAGGCAACATTCTGCCGCATCATCGCAATTTGCGTACCGATTGCTCCGCTCATCTAAGCCTCCTGCTTATGCTCTACTCTTATTTATGATACTAAACAAATCTTAAAAGAATTTAAAGCTCTGAAACGATCATGCGCCTGTTTATCCCCGTCCTTGTGGCCCTATGCCTGATTATGCCCGCAGAGGCTCAGGAATCCAAGGGTTTTGCACTCTCCATGCACGGCACATCCCGGTATGGCGCGACCAGCAAAAATCTGTCCTACGTGAACCCAGACGCACCCAAAGGCGGCGAGATCAAGATCGCGGCGCTGGGGTCATTCGATACCCTGAACCCCTTTTCCATTAAGGGCCGCGCGGCAGAGGGGTTGAACCTGGTTACTGACCGCCTGATGGCGCGCGTCTGGGATGAGCCCTTCACGATGGTGCCCCTGATCGCCCAGAGCTACAGCATGCCGATGGATCGCAGCGAAATTACATTTCATCTTGATCCGCGCGCGAAATTTCAGGATGGCACGCCGATCCTAGCCGATGATGTGCTGTTTTCCTTCGAGACGTTGAAGAACAACGGACGACCCAATATGCGCCGCGTTTACAAGCTGGTGGCAACGGCTGAGAAACTTGGTGCGCGTAGTGTGCGCTTTGTTCTTGGGCCAGGCCATGACCGCGAAACGGCCCTGATTCTGGCTATGATGCCGGTGCTGTCGAAAAAATGGTGGACGGAACGGAACTTCGATTCGGCGGTGCTTACGCCACCCAACACCAGCGGACCCTATAAAATCGCGCAGGTGGAGCCGGGGCGGCGCATCGTCTACCAGCGCGATCCCGATTACTGGGCGAAAGATTTGCTGGCCAATCGCGGACAATATAATTTCGACCGTATCGTTTATGAAAGCTACCGCGACGATACCGTGGCGTTCGAAGCGTTCAAGAGCGGCGACCTGACCTTCCGTCGCGAGATGGAAGCAGCGAAATGGGCCAGCGCCTATGACTTCCCGGCGCGCGTCGATGGCCGTGTGGTGGCAGAGGCGCTGCCCCATCAGAGGCCCGAGCGCGTCAAGGCCTTGATCTTCAACAGTCGACGGCCACCCTTTAACGATCCGCGTGTGCGTGAAGCCCTGAGCCTGAGTTTTGATTTTACATGGGCGAATACGAATCTATTTCACGGCCTGGCCAAGCCGATCACCAGTATTTTTCCGAATACGGAACTGGCGGCGCGTAATAAAGCCTCTACTCCTCTTCCGGTGCGAGAAAATCTGCGCCGTGCCGATGCGCTGCTGAAAGAGGCCGGCTGGCTGATCAAGAATGGCCAGCGCCTGAAAGACGGCCATGCGCTGCGTTTCGAAATCCTTCTCACTGCACCAGAGGATGAAAAACTGGCGCTGCATTTTGTGCGCGGGCTGGAGAAGCTGGGGATCAAGCCGATCATCCGCACGCTGGACGCTGCGGGATACCTTCGCCGTCTGCAGGATTACGATTTTGACATGACGCTGTATTTCTGGACCTCGACACTATCGCCGGGATCGGAGCAAACGTTGTACTGGGGCTGCGCCGCCGCGCAGGAAAAAGGGCGGTTTAACTATGCCGGTATTTGCGATCCCGCTATCGACACCGCCGCCCATGCCATTGCACAGGCCAACACGCGTAAAGGGCTGATCGCAGCTGCGCGCGCTCTGGATGCTAAAATCATGGCCGGACATTATTTCATTCCCCTGCAATATTTGGGCGCGGATTATGTTGCCTACTGGAAGCCGATTGCCCGTCCCGCCGTAACGCCCGTATATGGCCTCGTGATGGAAAGCTGGTGGATGGACCCACACGCTCAGAAAGAGGGCGATTGAACAGAATGCGCTTTATTGCTAGCATTTCATCCATGATCAAGAAAAAACCGCTTTTATTGCTTTCTGTCTTGGCTTTATCCGCTTGCGCCGGACAACCCACCGGCCCCATCAAGGATGGTCAATACTGGCAGCGTGTCGATTCCGCATCCTTGATTTACACGCAAGGGCCCAAGGCGCAACAAAGCCTCAACCGCGATATTGCCGCTTGTGTGGTGGAACTGCGCGAACTGGAACGTCTGGGCAGTCTTAAGAATGGTATTCCAGCGGAAGGTGATGGAACTGTCCTGAGCGCGGATGAGCGTGCGCTGCTGGATTGGGACACGCCTGAGCGCGACCAGTACATGTTCTCGGAACATGGAAACTACGACAATTTCGAGGCTTGCATGTTATCCAGGGGGTGGGAGCGTGTGCTCCACGTCCCTTTTGATGTGGCCCGCCGGGCCCAGGAAAATTATTATCGGTCGAATGTGAATTACGCCGATGATTACGCACCGGCGACTGAACGTCCTGCTACATCGAACGAGCAAGAGCCTTACGGCGTGTTAAACAACTAGCATTTCGCGCACTTTGGCGCACACCGTCGGAATTAATAGTTCTGTCATCAAACAGGGCGCTGTTTTGGGATCATAGCCCGGGTAATCGATGAGCTGCGCAAAGGTTTTGGGCGTTTGCACGAACTGCGCATTCTTTCCCCAAGGGCGATACAAATGCGGCCAGCTCGGGCCGAAGAGACCCAGTGTGGGAATCCTCGCCGCCGCCGCACAATGCATCAGGCCCGAATCATTGCCGATGAAAAAATCACACAGCGCTAAAGCCGCCGCCGCCGTGCCGGGATCGGTCTTGGCGATGACGTCAATTTGCTGCGCCGTCGGCAGTGCGTGTAACATTTTATAAGCGTCTTTTTCTTCGCCCGGCGCGGCGAAGACCGCAACGCGCATATTCTCCATCAGGCCGCCTGGGCATGTGAGCATCTCTGCCAGCTGGATAAAATTCTCCACGGACCAGGTTTTTGCGCGCCAGTTGGCGGTTGGTGCAAGGGCAAGGATTTTTTGAGAAGGGAGTGGTTTTATCAAATGCCGCGCCTTTTCTTTTTGCGCTAGCGAAAACCACAAGCGCGGCGAGGGCACGGCAGACAGGCGCATGACCTGTGCGTTCTGCTCCGTCTTGTGCAGGGTGTGGTCGATATGCGGGCCGAAAATATATTTCTTCCGCGCCACAACCAACCGCGAGACAGCCGAATTGCGCAGATCCACCACCATATCCCAGGGCGTGCCCGCCGTCTGCGTCCAGAGCCGCAGCCAATGACGATGAAAGGATTGTTTTTTCAAAGGGATAATCCGCGCCAGATAGGGATATCCTTCAAACAGCGAAACACATAAAGGCCCACACACAATCGTGACTTTGGCATGCGGCCAGGTTTGCGCTATATAATCCAGCAGACCCGTAGAAAGCACGGCATCGCCAATGCGACTGGATGTGATAAAAAGAACGTTCATGAGGGCACTCTAACATGCAAAGCGCATTTTTTATCACACTGAAAAATCGCGGACTGGTGATCGTATCCGGATCGGACCGTTTTGATTTCCTGCAGGGGTTGATTACTAACGATATTCGGCTGCTGCAAAGCCAGCCTTGCATTTATGCTTGCTTGCTCTCGGCGCAGGGAAAATTTCTGCATGATTTTTTCATTACGCAGCATGGTGATGATCTTTGGCTGGAATGCGAGGGCGGCGCGCGGGCGGAGGATCTGCACAAACGTCTGAGCCAATATAAGCTGCGCGCGCAGGTCGGGTTGAGCATCAAGCCGCATATGGATGTGTTTGTTATTCTCAATCCTCTCGCTGGAGGAAGCGGGATTAAGGCAGAGGGTGATTTGTATCCCGATCCTCGCCATCCAGATCTCGGCGACCGCGCCTATACGAAACCCGCCCTGCCAGAGCAGAATTTTGAATTCTGGGACGAGCGGCGCATCCGCCTGCGCATCCCCGACGGCAGCCGGGATTTAGTGGTGGGACAATCGACACTGGATGAAGGGCGGATGGATACGCTCCATGCCGTTTCGTATGAGAAAGGCTGCTATGTCGGCCAGGAACTCACGGCCCGCATGCATTATCGCGGGCTGGGCAAAAAGCATCTGGACGTCGTCGCGATTAAAGATGGGGACGCTGTGGCGGGTGAATTACGATCGCGATGCGGAGATATCGGGCTGGCGTTGGTGCGATCGGACTAAAGTTCCGTGATCTCAGCCTTTAACCGTTCACAGGCGCGGTCAAAAAGAGTGGTTTGCAGCAGGCGGCCTTTGCCTGCGCGGTAGACCTCATAATGCACGGCTTGCGGCCCGACTTTACGGATGATGAATTGCAGTATGGGATCATGCTGTGCGCTGATGTAATACGTATAAGCCGCCCATCCCTCGTCAAAATCGCATTCTACGCTACGAAAATTCAGGGTTTTTAGCGAAGCTGCGCGACAATACAGGTCGTCCAGCTGTTTGAACTGGGCGTTCGTGAAACCCGTTCGGGGAGCAAAACCAGGGTTTGTAATGACGGAAAAAGCCATCTATTAATAGTACCACATTTTCATGAAAAGGAGTAACCCTCATGGCCCTGTTGCAAACACCCGAAAAGGCCGCAGATTTTGCGGCACCGGATTTCAGGCTAAAGAACGTCGATGGCCGTGTTTTGTCGCTGGCGGATGTGCGCGGACCAAAGGGTTTTCTGGCCATGTTCATTTGCAATCACTGCCCCTATGTGCAGGCGGTGATTGGCCGACTGGTGGAAGATTGCACCGTGCTGCAAAAGGCAGGGATCGGCTGCGCTGCCATCATGCCCAATGACACGAAACGCTATCCAGACGATTCGTTTGAGAAAATGAAAACATTTGCGGCACAGCATCACTTCACTTTTCCTTACTTGATTGATGAAACACAAGATGTAGCCAAAGCCTATGGCGCGGTATGCACGCCTGATCTATTTGGCTTTGATGCGCGGGGCGTTTTGCAATATCGTGGCCGGGTGGACAGCGCGGGGCCGAAAGTAGCCGGGCCGGACACCGTCCGCGAATTGCGTCAAGCGATGCTGGAAACCGCAGAAAAGGGGTTCAGCGCTGCGTCGCAATTCCCCTCGATGGGATGTTCGATTAAATGGAAAGAATAAAGAAGGACACAAACAATGACTGATTTATTGAGGGAAGTAGACGAAGCTTTGCGCCGCGAACGGATGGAAAAATTCTGGCAGGCACATGGCCGCAAGGTCATTATCGCCGTGCTTGTTCTGCTTGCTGGCGTTGGCTTGTTTTCCGCCTATGAGGGATGGCAGCGCAGTGTTCAGGAAGCACATACGGAATCATTGATTGCTCTCTTGGAAAGTCCGGATTTTCCTTCTGATGTCCACGAAAAAACGCAGGATATCGGCCCGGGGCAACGCGGGATTGCTTTGCTGCAGGCCGCTGCGCGCTATCGGCTGGAGAAAAAGGAATCACAAGCGTTGGAACTGTATCAAATCATCGCCTCTGACAAGGCCATTCCTAAAACGCTCCGTCAGCAAGCAGATCTTCTGCGCACCGCGACGATGGCGCCGGGGCCGGAAATGAAAGCCCTGATGCAGCCAATTGCCGATGATACGAGCAGCCCCTGGCGACCTCATGCGCTGCTGAATCTGGCGGCTTATTACGCCCATGAGGGTCAGGACCCGGATCAAGCCCGGGCGCTGGTGGATATGGTTTTGGCCATCGAATCCCTGCCCCCCAGCTTAATGCAGCGCGCGCAAGCACTGGCGCATGTTTATGATCTGAAAAAGCCGCAGACAGCAAAAAAGGATGAAAAGAATGAAAAGAGCTGAGCTTTTATTTTTTGCCGCGGCATTAATGTTGGCGGGTTGTTCATCTGTAAGTGGTCTGTTCTCCGACAAGGATAAGCCACTGGAAGGTGAGCGCATGTCAGTGCTGAGCATGCAACAATCGTTAAAACCAGACGCACAAGCATCAGCGATGAGCGAAAGCATGATGCTGCCCGCCCCGTGGCGTAATGATTTCTGGCCGCAGGCAGGCGGTTATCCCAATCACGCAATGCAAAATCTGGCCCTGAACACAGCCCTGAAGCGCGTGTGGAGTGCTGATATTGGTGAAGGGGTTGATGAATATCCACTGACGATGCAGCCCTTGGTCGTTAATGGCGTGGTTTATACGCTCGACAGTGATAGTAATGTAAAGGCATTTAGCGCCGATAACGGCCGCGTACTCTGGCAAACATCTATAGCCAAAGACGGTGAAGATGAAAATGTCATTGGAGGTGGGCTGAGTTTTGGTGAGAACTTTTTATTTGCCACAAACGGCTATGACCAGATTATGGCGCTGAGTCCGCGTGAGGGTAAAATTCTCTGGCGTGCAAAGCTTCCTGCGGCTGCGCGCGCTGCGCCAACGATTATGAACGGACGGGTTTTTGTCCCAACACTGGATAATCGTTTGTTGGCGCTTGCCGCCGCGAATGGCTCTGTTCTCTGGGAATATCAGGGCCTGAGCGAGATGACGGGATTAATCGGCGCCGCCAGCCCGGCGGTGACGGATGATGTGGCCGTAGCCGCGTTTTCATCAGGCGAGATTGTGGCCTTGCGCGTTGAAAACGGATCTGTGGCCTGGACAGATAATTTAAGCGGGATCAATGCCTTTGGCGGACTGGCGAGCCTAGCAGATATTCGCGCCTTGCCCGTGGCGGAACGTGGTCTTGTTTTCGCCGTGAGTTATGGCGGGCGCATGGCAGCGATTGATTCCCGCACGGGAAGCCGTGTCTGGCAGCGTGATATTGCCAGCATGCACACACCCTGGGTTGCTGGCGATTTTGTTTTTGTTTTGACACTCGATCAGAGCTTGATTGCCATGAATGCGCGTGATGGATCGATTGCCTGGGTTAGTGATTTGCCTAAATTCGCCGATCCCGAAGACCGCGATGAGCCCATCCGCTGGGTCGGCCCGTTGCTGGCGGGCGGGCGTTTGCTGGTTGCAGGATCTCATGGGTATGTGCTGGACGTTAATCCGCGCAATGGCGCTTTGGGGCGCGGCTGGAAGGCGGGAGATAGCGTTTCCGTGCCGCCTGTTGTTGCCGCAGAAACGCTTTATTTGCTCGACAATGGCGGCACACTCCTGGCGTATCGATAAGACATCATGGCCTTTACACTTGCGATTCTCGGCCGCCCGAATGTGGGAAAATCCACGCTGTTTAACCGGCTGACGGGCAAGCGCATGGCGATTGTCGACGATCGTCCGGGCGTGACGCGCGACTGGCGGCTGGCGGATGCGCAGCTTTATGATCTCTCTTTTCAAGTCGTGGATACTGCAGGTCTGGAAGAAGCATTCGACGATTCCATCCCCGCGCGCATGCGTCAGCAAACACAAGCGGCGCTGCAAAAGGCCAATGCTGTTTTATTCGTGATCGACGGGCGTGCAGGCATCACACCGACCGATGCGCATTTTGCCGACTGGCTGCGCAAGCAAAAAAAGCCCATCATTTTGGCCGCAAATAAAAGCGAGAATGAGAAAGCGGTGCAAAGCGCGCTGGGTGAAGCCTATAGCCTTGGTCTAGGAGATCCGATCCCAATATCCGCAGCGCATGGCACGGGTATGGAAGATATTTATTATCGTCTGCGTGATTTGATGCCCGCGCCTGCCGCATCTTCCACAACGCAGGAAGACGAGGCTGCGTCAAAGGCGACACTCGAAAACGACGTTACTCTGGATGCGATTGAAGGTATCGAGGATTACGAATTTGAACAGGAAGAAGAGGAAGAAAAATCCCTGAAAATCGCGATTATTGGCCGCCCGAATGTGGGAAAATCGACCTTGCTGAATGCGATATTAGGCGAAGAGCGCGTCATCACAGGCCCGGAGGCAGGCCTGACACGTGATGCTATTGCTGTGGATTGGGAATTCGAGGACCAGCGTTTTCGTCTCGTTGATACGGCGGGGATGCGCCGCAAGGCGCGCGTGCAGGATGCCATCGAGAAAATGGCGGTGGAGGATTCCCTGCGCGCCATTCGTCTGGCGCATGTGGCGATTTTGGTTCTGGACGCGCAAAGCCCATTGGACAAGCAGGATCTGCAAATCGCATCGCATGTGGTTGAAGAAGGCCGCGCCCTGATTCTAGCCGTTAATAAATGGGATGCGGCCACCGATAAGCAGGGCGTGAAGGATTTGATCAATCGCCGGGTTGAGCAATCGCTGGCGCAGTTGAAGGACGTGCCCATCGTGCCGATTTCGGCCCTGAATGGTAAAAACATCCCACAATTACTGAAGCAGGTGATGGATATTTACGCGCAGTGGAATATCCGCATCAAAACATCGGGTTTGAATCGCTGGCTGGGGCGCATGGAATCGCAAAACCCGGCGCCGCTGGTGGGTGGGCGACCCAACCGTCTGAAATACATCACCCAGATCAAGGCGCGGCCGCCGACCTTCGCGCTGTGGCTGACGCATCCCGAGAAATTGCCAGATTCGCACAAGCGCTTTCTGATTAATGGCTTGCGCCGTGATTACGATATCGGCGGTGTGCCGGTGCGGCTTTTGTTGCGAAAAACCAAAAATCCGTTTATCTGACAATGATGGATGATTTTTTAACACAATGGCTTTTACTGGCTTCGATTCAGGCCGCCGTCACCATATGGCCAGGTCCGGCTTTTGCGGTGGCAGTCAAACAATCTCTGGCACATGGCAGGATCGTTGGCGTTTTCACCTCTCTTGGTCTGAGTGCAGGCGTCGCTTTTCATGTGGTTCTTGTTATTGCCGGTATGGTGACGCTGATCAAACAAGTGCCCATTGTTTTTACCATTATCCGCTATGCTGGCGCGGTCTATCTGATTTATATCGGCTTGAAAGCGATTATCAGCCTGAAAGCTCCGCCATCTGCAGAGAACACGAACAACACAATAAATCTGCCGCAGGGCCAGGGTGCATTCAAGGCTTTTCAAATCGGACTCATCACCAATTTTCTTAATCCTAAGGCGATGGTCTTCTTTTCTGCGGTGTTTGCGCAATTCATCGGGCCGGACACGCCGTGGCAGGTTGCGGCTATCTACACGGCAACATCCGCGACCATTGAATTTTTATGGTTCTTGTTCGTGACTGTTGTGCTGACCAATCCGGCCATTAAAGCAAGCTTCTTGAATTTCGCACAGTGGATTGAACGCACCTGCGGCGGCATCCTGATTGCGATGGGTCTAAAAATGCTGTTGGTCAAATGAACGCGCCGTCATCTTCCAATCACCGTCCGTCACGGTTGCGCGAAGTCCCACGCGGGCTGGCCGTGTCGCATCTCTCCAAAAGTTATAAGAAGCGCCCAGTGCTGCGCGATGTATCTCTGTATATCCAGCGCGGCGAGGCTGTGGCGTTACTGGGCCCGAACGGCGCAGGCAAGACGACTTGCTTTTATATCATCAGCGGCTTGATCGCGCCAGATGGCGGCTATGTGCTGCTGGATGGGCAAAACATCACCGAACTGCCAATGTATCGCCGCGCACGACTAGGTATTGGATATCTGCCGCAGGAATCATCCATTTTTCGCGGTTTGAATGTCGAGCAGAATATTCGCGCTATTCTGGAGGCGCAGGATCTGAACGCCGAGGATCAGAATACGCTGCTAGAGGAATTGCTCTCGGAATTCGGGATCGACCATTTACGGCGTACCCCGGCAGTGGCGCTGTCGGGCGGTGAGCGTCGGCGGGTGGAAATTGCCCGTGCCCTGGCCGCTCGACCGCAATATATGCTGCTGGACGAGCCTTTGGCGGGGATTGATCCGATCGCGGTCGGGGAAATACGGGCTCTTATTAGCCAATTGAAAAACCGTGGCATTGGCGTTTTGATCACCGATCATAACGTTCGTGAGGCTCTGGGCATTGTCGATCGCGCTTATGTTCTCCATGACGGAAAAGTCCTTATGGAGGGCACGGCCGAGGATATCGTCACACACCCCGATGTACGCCGTGTCTATCTAGGCGATACGTTTTCACTGTAATTCTGCGCCTTGCATGATAGAATCGGGGGGCCATGAGTAAACTCACCCAGAATCTTGACCTGCGCCAATCGCAAAACCTCGTCATGACGCCGCAGCTGCAGCAGGCGATCAAGCTTCTGCAGCTCAACAACATCGAACTGGCGGAATATATCGAGACCGAGCTGGAGGAAAATCCCCTCCTGGAAAAGGCCGAACAACAAAACGAGGAAACCGGTGATCAAAGCGCAGAAACGCCGCCAGAGAAGGATTCCGACAACAACGGCGATGAGGTGAGTGAAGCGTTCGACCAAACGTACGAAGCCAGCGACGATTTCGATTCTGGAAAGGCTGTGATCGGCCCCGGGGGCGGCGGCTTCGAAGAGATGGACGAGTCTTTTGAAAACCGCATGACCACAGAGAAGACGCTCCGCGAACATTTGCAAGAGCAACTGTTCATGGCCGTAGACGACAAGGTGGAACGCAGCATTGGTCTGCTGATGATCGACCAGCTCGATGAGGCCGGTTATCTACGCGCCGATATCAAATCGCTGGCGGATAATCTGGCCTGCCCGCCTGCCCGCATTGAAAAGATGCTGCGCCTGATGAAGAAATTCGACCCCGCGGGCGTGTTTGCCGCTGATCTGGCCGAATGTCTGGCTTTGCAATTGGAAGAGCGCGGTGCCCTCGACCAGCCCATGCGTATGCTGCTGCAGCATTTGCCTTTGCTGGCGCAACATGATTTTAAAAAACTGGCGCAACTTTGCGACGTGAATGAAACTTATCTGCGCGATATGGTAGCGGAGATCAAGGCGCTCAATCCTAAGCCGGCTGCGTTGTTCGATCATCTGGTGGTGCAGACAGCGGTGCCTGATGTGCTGATGCGGCGCTTGCCGAAAACGCAAGGCGGCGGGTGGCGGGTGGAGTTGAACAACGAAACCCTCCCGCGCGTCCTGATCAATCAAAGCTACTACACCGAAGTGTTGTCCCATGCGGCATCAAAGAAGGATAAGGAATTTCTAGCCTCAAAACTCAACGCGGCGAACTGGCTGATGCGCGCACTCGACCAGCGCGCGCAGACTATTTTGAAAGTGGGTGCTGCGATCGTCGAGCAGCAAGACGCATTCTTCAATTACGGGATTGAATTCCTGCGGCCGATGAAGCTGAAGGATATCGCCGAGATCATCGACATGCATGAAAGTACAGTCTCGCGCGTGACAACCGGAAAATTCATCGGCACGCCGCGTGGGATTTTTGAGTTGAAGTTCTTTTTCTCTGTCGCTTTGGAGAGCGCCGATGGCACATCGCACAGCGCGGAATCGGTCAAGGCGCGGATCAAGGCCCTGATCGATAGCGAAGATCCCAAAAGCATCCTCTCGGACGATGAAATCGTCGACCTTCTGAAGAAGGAAGGCATGGAGCTGGCCCGGCGCACAGTAGCCAAATACAGGGAGGGGATGAATATTGGCTCCTCTGTGCAGCGGCGGCGGCAAAAGCGGTCCTGAATCATCATTAAATCCTTGACCCAAAGGCATTTTTCAATAAAATCGCCGACATGAAATTTACATTGAACTGGCTGAAACGCCATCTGGACACAAGGGCGTCCCTGGCGGAAATCTGCGAAACCTTGACGGCCATCGGGCTGGAGGTCGAAAGCGTGCAGGACCGCGCCGCCACTTACGCACCTTTTGCTGTGGCGCTGGTGGAAACGGCTGAAAAACATCCGCAAGCGGACCGGTTGAAGCTTTGCACCGTACGTACGAAAGATGCGGTGTTTCAAGTGGTGTGCGGCGCGCCCAATGCGCGCGCGGGGATGAAGGCTGTGTTCGCGCCGGAGGGGTCTTATATCCCGGGTCTGGATGTCGTACTGAAGAAAACCGCCATTCGGGGCGTGGAATCCTGCGGCATGTTGGTGTCGGAGAAGGAGATGTGCCTATCCGATGAAAGCGAGGGCATTATCGATCTCGACCCAAAATGGGAGATTGGTACACCAATGGCGCAGATTTTTGGGCTGGATGATCCTGTTATCGAGATTAATCTGACCCCCAACCGTGCCGATTGCGCAGGCGTACGCGGCATCGCGCGCGATCTGGCAGCGGCGGGCGTGGGTACGCTCAAGCCCTTGGCACTCGGCAATATCAAAGCCGGCATCAAAAGCCCCATTAGCGTAACAATTGAAGACAACGAAGGTTGCAAGCTGTTCTTAGGGCGATATATCAAAGGTGTTAAGAACGGCCCATCGCCGGAATGGCTGCAGAAACTGCTGAAGGATGTGGGGCAGAAATCCATCTCGGCGCTGGTGGACATCACCAATTTTATGACGTTCGATCACGCGCGGCCTTTGCATGTTTATGATGCGGATAAAATCAAAGGCCCAATCACCGTGCGCCGTAGCAAGGGGACGGAAAGCCTGGTGGCGCTCAACGATAAAACCTATGAGAAGATTGCTGATGCCGTGGGGATTTATGATGACAGCGGGATGATTGGTCTGGGCGGTATTATCGGCGGCGCCTCGACGGGCTGCAGCATGGAGACTGTGAATGTGTTCGTTGAGGCAGCCTATTTTAACCCTACCATGATTGCGCAGGCCGGGCGCGCACTACAAATCCATTCTGATGCGCGGTATCGTTTCGAGCGCGGTGTGGACCCTGCCTTTGTCGGCACGGGGCTGGATATCGCGACGCAGTTGATTTTAGAGATTTGCGGCGGACAGGCGAGCGATGTTGTGCAAGCTGGTGATGCGCCGTCAGCACAACGCCAGATCTCTTTCAATCCTGAATATACCCGGCAATTGCTGGGCTATGATATCGCAGCAGACAGGCAACACAAAATTTTGCATGAACTGGGATTTACGCGGCAGAACAACGATTACACCGTGCCCAGCTGGCGCGGCGATGTGCAGGGCCGCGCCGATCTGGTGGAGGAAATCGTACGGATTGACGGTTTCGACAAGATCCCGGCGCAATCTCTGGCCCGGGCCGCGCTGCATGAAGCGCCGGATCAGCCGACCTTATTCACGGCCGCAGCCAAAGCACGTCTCGCGCTGGCCGCGCAAGGTTTACAGGAATGCGTGACTTGGTCCTTTACCAGCGCGCCAATAGCGCAGCAATTCGGTTTATCTTCCGCTCAGCAAGAAGCATTGACCCTGGCGAATCCGATTGCCTCGGATTTGAATGTGATGCGCCCCTCCATCTTGCCCAATTTACTAGAAGCATCAGCACGCAACGCGGCGCTGGGATATCCGGATTCGGCGCTGTTCGAGGTGGGGCCCGTGTTTTTTGGACCTGCGCCCGAAGATCAGAAAATAGTTGCCGCCGGTCTGCGTAGCGGCGCAGCAGGGCCGCGCCACTGGGCGAATGCGCAGAACACACGAGATCTGGATGCGTTCGATGCAAAGGCTGATGTGCTGGCGGTGCTGGAAGTCCTGGGTGCGCCGACAGGTGGTCTACAGCTCGGTAAGGCCACGCCGCCCTATTATCATCCCGGACGCAGCGGCGCGTTGATGCTGGGCAAGGCTGTATTGGCCTATTTCGGTGAAATCCACCCCGCCCGTGTCGCAGCGTTCGATATCCGCGGCCGTGCTGCAGGCTTTGAAATTTTCTTAGATGCCCTTCCTGCGCAACGCCGTAAAAGCGGTAGCGCCAAAGCGTTGCTGCAGCTGGAGCCTTTGCAGCCCCTGCATCGCGATTTTGCGTTTATCGTGGGCGCGGATGTGGCGGCGACAGATTTGATCCGCGCCGCGCAAAACGCGGATAAGGACTTAATCAAGAGTGCTGACATCTTCGATGTCTATACCGGCGCGGGTGTGCCTGAAGGACAGAAATCGGTCGCTTTGAGCGTGGTACTGCAACCGCATGAGAAAAGCCTGACCGAGGCGGAGATTGAGGCTTTGAGCCAGAAAATCATCACCCAAGTCGTGCAAAAAACCGGCGGAACCTTGAGAAGCTAACCGCAGGAAAAATAAGACTGGCTATAAAATTCTGCTATACTGAACCGATGACGTCCGCAGACACCCTTGATATGCAACAGGATAACGCCGATTTGAAAAATCGGATGGTTGATCATATCGTCGCGCATAACAAGAATTTGGACCGTGTCCTGATCGATCGCGCCTGCACCTATGCCCAGAAGATGCATAAGGGTCAGACCCGGGCTTCGGGAGAGCCGTATTTCACCCATCCGTCCGAGGTCGCCGCGATCCTGGCCGATATGGGAATGGATCAGGATACGGTTGTCACAGCGATTTTACACGACACATTAGAAGACACGGCAGCATCGTATGACGATTTGAAATCGTCCTTTGGCGATGAGGTTGCCAGCCTTGTCAACGGCGTCAGCAAATTAACACGGATCGAAAGCCAGACGGTGGAAGGCAAGCAGGCAGAGAATTTTCGTAAATTGCTGCTGGCGATGTCGGAAGATATACGTGTGTTGCTGGTTAAGCTGGCGGACCGCCTGCACAATATGCGCACAATCGGCGCCATTACCAATGCCGAGAAAATGCGCCGCATCGCGTTAGAGACGCTGGAGATCTATGCGCCGCTGGCCGAGCGTGTCGGTATTCACACGCTAAAGGAAGAGCTGGAAGATCTGGCCTTCGGCGTCCTTAATCCAGAGGCACGCGAAAGTATTTCCAATCGTTTGTCCTTTCTGCGTCAGGAAGGCACCAGCCTGGTGCAGATGATCATTAAAGAATTGCAGGCGCTATTGAAGCAGAACGATATCAGCGCCGATATCAGCGGTCGCGAGAAGACGCGCTATTCCATCTGGAAAAAGATGCAGCGCAAGAATGTCGCATTCGAACAGCTTTCAGATATCATGGCCTTTCGCATCATGGTCGAGAATGTCGAACAATGCTATGCCGTGCTGGGCTTGATCCATAGCCGTTACCCCAGCGTGCCGGGGCGGTTTAAAGATTATATTTCGACGCCTAAGCCCAATGGTTATCGGTCAATTCATACC
>JAKLKY010000040.1 GCA_023150415.1 Alphaproteobacteria bacterium
GATCCAAACGTCGCAACCTCCAGCGCATTAAAGCTTGCTGGAATAAGCGGGGTCCAAATAGGACCGGGCGCAACAGCATTAACACGGATTTTCTTGCGCACAAGATTATCGGCCAACGCTCGTGTGAAACCAACAACCGCGCCCTTGGTGGCCGAGTAATCGATCAATTTCGAATGTCCTTGATAGGCAACGATGGAAGCGGTGTTAATGATCGCAGCACCTTCTTTAAGATGCGGCAATGCTGCCTGCGTCATGAATATTGTCCCAAAAATATTGGTATCAAACGTACGCTTAAGCTGCTCTTCGCTGATATCCTCCAGGTGGCTTTGAACATGCTGTTCTGCCGCACTATTCACAAGGATATCAATCTGCCCGAATTGCTTGATGACACGCTCCACTGCGCTCTCACAAAAGGACTTACTGCCTATATCGCCCCTGATTTTAAGATATTTCATACCTTCATCGGCAATATGTTCGGCGGTTGTTTCAGCATCATCGTCTTCTTCGAGATAAACGAATGCGACATGCGCGCCCTCCTTTGCGAAGGCAATGCACACAGCACGTCCGATGCCGCTGTCACCCCCTGTTACAAGGGCAACTTTATCTTTTAATTTTCCTGCAGCCTTATAATCTTTCATAAAAGATTTTGGATGCGGAATCATTTTTGATTCCAATCCGGGCTGCTCTGTTTGATGCTGAGGCACATTCAAGCTCATGACGATCTCCTTTCACGCTATATAGCCAATGAAACGATAGAGCCTGCCGTTCCCCTCAATGCTGTGACAAAAGATTCTCAGGAACTAAAAAAGTCAGCATTTGTTCTTTAAAGACACCAAACGTCAATAAAACTCATTCTCTCATGAAAGGAGAACTTCATGGCTTCAACAAGCACACAAAAACGTTCAAGATCGAGTTCGCGCTCATCTCGCTCAAGCAACAATATGCCCGAGCGTGACGAAGAAGGTCGATTTGTAAGTGATGACGATAGTGAATCACAATCTTCCAATCGTTCAGGTGGCAGCAGCAGCGGACGCCGATCCGCCCTGCGTTCACAAACCAGCAGCCGTTACGAGCAAGATGAAGATGATGATGGTCGTTCATCGTCCGGACGCTCTTCTTCAGGTCGTGGATCAAGCCGATCATCCAGCCGCAACGAAGGGGATTACGATGATGATCGCGGCTCATCGCGTGGCAGAAGAAGCGGATATGAGAGCAGCTCTCGCTCCTCACGCTACGCTGATGATGATGGCCGTGGCCATGGTCGCGGTGGTTGGTTCGGTGATTCCGAAGGTCATTCCGAAGCTTCACGTCGCGGCTGGGAAAGCCCCGACCATGGCGATAGCGGATGGTTTGGCGATTCCCAAGGGCACTCCCAAGCAGCCCGTCGGGGTTGGCAAAATCCCGATCACGGTGACAGCGGATGGTTTGGCGATTCTGAAGGCCATTACGAAGCTGCACGTCGCGGATGGCAGCAACGTGGTCGCTCTAATGCTAACAGCCGCAGCAACAGCCGCTATGATAATGATGATCGTGGATACTCTTCCCGCTCAGGACGTAGCAGTTCCAGCGGTGGCTATAGCAACGGTGGCAGCCGCAATTCTGGTCGTGGCCGTGACCAAGGCCAAGGTGGTTGGTTCGGTGATTCCGAAGGCCATTCTCGCGCTTCTCAGCGGGGCTGGGATGAACGCGGTGGCGACTACCGCTAAGTAACAACTTCCCTCTCCTAGGGAAATCAGAACGCCAGGTTCTCTTGTAGAACCTGGCGTTTGCGTATGTTCAATACGTGTTTCTGTGATTTTTCTTGTAAAAAATGCAAAAATAGCTTGGCGTTTTAAAAAAAACCCATAAAGTTACACTATTATTAAACCCAAACGAGGAAACACTAACATGGCTAAAAAGAAAAAATCGACGAAAACGAAATCCAGCAAACCTGCAGGCATTCGTCCCATTAAAAGTGCACTGACAAAATCCGCCCTCATCGGCTTGCTCGCTGAAGAGAACGGCATTACACGTCAGCAAGCGTCCGGCGTTTTCGCAACTCTGGAGAATGCGTTGCTGGGTTCTGTTCATCCCAAGGGCTTTGGCTCATTCGTCCTTCCTGGCCTGATGAAAGTTACGCTGCGGAAGGTCCCTGCGCGCAAAGCAGGAACGCTGGTTCGCAACCCCGGCACAGGTGAAATGGTGAAGGCAGCGGCTAAGCCAGCATCGGTGCGTGTAAAAGTGCGTCCGTTGAAAAAACTGAAGTCTGCTGCTATCGGCGGTTAAAAATTAATTTACGTACATGCCGGGCTGCTCGCAAGGGCAAGCCCGGCATTTTATTGCCTCCGTTCCTGCAGGAAACTATCAACATTGATAGTATACATCCTGCGCCCTTTAAGGCGATATAGAACTCATATATAGAAAGGAGCATGCACTGCGTCATGGCCGTCGTATACGTTAAAGATCCAGTGTGTTTTTATGAGATGCGGGCAGAAAACGTAAGAATCCTCCTGGTTGAAGATGACCCTGCGAATATTTTGGTTGAAGGCACATTTCTGGAAAACATTGGCTATGCCTATGATGTTGCAAGCAGCGGCGCTGAAGTTCTGGAAAAAGTCCAAGCAACACCTTATTCCCTTATTTTAATGGATTTAAAATTGCCTGACATGAGCGGCCTTATCGTGACGCAGCAGCTCCGCGCGATGGAGAAAAAAGGCCTTATTCCGCGTATCCCCATAGTCGCTATGACGGCGCGCGCTCTACTTCAAGATCGCAAGATTTGCCTTAACATGGGAATGGATGACTATCTGCCCAAGCCTTTCAGCCAGGGCCAGTTGCAAGGAAAAATTGAACAGAATATTTTCCTTTCCTATTCAAAGTAGCTATACACCCCCGCATCGAATACAAAAATTTGCTAAATTCCAATTTTAGGATTAAAACTTAAAGTTGGGAAAAAGCACACATGACATCAATAGAAAATCACATCAGCACAATCAATGCTGCTGGATCACCACAGGACCTTTTCTCCAGGTTTGTGACAGTTATGTATGGCTATGGGTATGATAAGGTTTCTTATGGTTGTGCGACGGACTGCCCCTCGCTGGGATTGAAGAAAAGACATGGACATATCAGCAGCTTTTCGGAAGAATGGCTTAAGCATTATGCGACGAATAATCTGAGTGAAGTGGACCCCGTTCACATCCATCTTTTAGAAAAACAAACACCTACTTTCTGGTCTTCTTGCATAAATGGCGCGGCGCCCTCTTCTATCCAATTGATGCGCGATGCTGCGGATGTGGGATTGAAGAGCGGAATCAGCGTTCCCATCTTTGATCGCGCCGGTGAAATTTCCATGGTAAGCGTTGCACGGAATGAACCGGATCATGAAGAGCGCTATGAAATTCTGGCTGCGGTAAATCTGCTGAGCCTTTATTTTTATCAAAGCTATAAATCCTTCATTAAAAGCCCCGACCCCGTCAAACTCTCACCACGTGAGTACGGCATTCTCAGCTGGGCTTCAGAGGGCAAGACGGATAGCGAGATCGCGACCCTGACTAACATCAGCGTGGCAACGGTGCGCTATTACTGGAAAAGGATCTTTGAGAAATTGGGCGTCTACAGCCGCGTCTATGCCGTCGCCCGGGCGGTGCAGCTGCGCCTTATCAACCCGCAAACTGTGATGAAAAATCTGCCATGATCGTTCTGGAGTTTCCTCAATTTGATGTTTGCATTTTTCGGACTGGAGATAGGGCTGCGTCGCATCTCGAGCAGCAACAGTACCACAATCGCTATGTCGCTTTCAGGGATCGAAATTGGAACGTCACTTATGATGATAACAAAAAGACCGAAACTGACGAGTATGATTGCTATCCGACGCTGCAATTTGTGTGTACCGACAATAAAGAGCATGTATTGGGCGGTTTTCGGCTTCGTCGCTTTGATGATGTAAACAAAGCGACGAAAACAATTGTTACGCCGCGGAACATCATTCGCGAAGCAGGAATTGTTACATCCATGCTCAATGACCACTTTGCAGGCAGAGCAGATCCTGATCGGGCACTAATTTGGGATGGAGAAACTATTCCTAAATCCTCAGACGGCGCAGAGATGACACGACTTGTTGTCTGCCCGGATCTTTTAAAGCAATCCCCAAGCATAAAGAAAAGACGCAATTCTGTGATTTCGCATCTTCTTGTTGGTATGATCCAATACGCATTATATAGCCAACCGCGCATCCTTGAAATTGATCTCGTTGCATATCCGGGAATTTGGCGATCGGTTTTTGAATCACGTTTGCTTATTCCCGAGTATATCGGTCCTGAAGTTTCTTACCCCCGAAAGGGAAAACCACCTGAGATTGTACGGGCCGGATATATCCGCCCCACTCAGAAGGCATCCCATAAAATCTGTGGCATGTATCAAATTAATCCATCAGACATTTATTTACAGCGAACGACAGACTCCGCGCTCAGGGCGGTCGCTTGGAATTCCGGACTCTGGCCTTCCGCCAGTTATTGGGTTCCCCCGCAAGAACGAAAAGGACCTTTGCTTTTGTCAGATAATCATCCTATCCACGAAAAGTCTTTGCGTTTGGCAATGTAATGCAATTATAGGACGGAAGCTGGCTGGGGCGCCAGGGATCGAACCTGGGAATGGCGGTACCAAAAACCGCTGCCTTACCGCTTGGCTACGCCCCAATCGTGAAAAAACGATGAACAGCTTTACCCAATTCCGCGTCCTAAGGCAAGTGTTATGAACGCTGGGCTTGTCCCCTTTTTGCCTGTGGATAGTTTTGCCTGAATTGTCTTGGTTTTGTTATTGGAAAGCGGCTATTCTGATTCCACCGCAACACCGAAAAAAGACAGGATATACGCCTATGGGATTCAAAAAAACGGCTGAAGGCCGCGTTTTTTTCAGCAACAGCGATACCGCCAACCGCAATATGCCGACAGCATCCCTGCGCCGCGAGCCGGATGAAGCACCCACAGCCTCGTTACGGACGCGCAATCCGGGCCCGTTAACGGGCAGCGCAACTGGCAACCCGCAAGGACTGCAGATGCAGATCCTGACGTTGCTACGCGCTCTGAACGATAAGCTTAAACTTTCGCAAAGTGAGCGCCTGGCCATGCAAGCGGAATTGGCCCGCACACGCCAGCGCGTTGAAGCTGTCGAGCAGCAGCGCGTCAACATCTCGCAGACAGCAGAAGCCCGCGCGGCACGTGC
Organism: Alphaproteobacteria bacterium; assembly: GCA_023150415.1. GTDB lineage: Bacteria > Pseudomonadota > Alphaproteobacteria > Micavibrionales > Micavibrionaceae > JAKLKY01. The sequence continues at coordinate 5,203 of JAKLKY010000040.1, forward strand.
TGAAAAAATCGCGCAGGATGTCATGGCTGAACTGGGCGAAACCCGGCGCATGGTCATGGAAATCGATGATAAAGCCAGCGAAGCGGATAAGAGTGTATCGTCGCTCAAAAACCAAATGCTCGAGACCAAGCGTTTGAATGCCGCGTTGATTAAAAAGCAAGAAGGTTTGGAACTGCGCCAGAATGAAGTGAGCGCACGCGTTGAAACAGCGATCACACAACAAGATCAGCTCATGCGAAAAATTGACAAGGCGCTGGAGGATCGACTGCGCCTGATGCGCAAAATCGAGCGTATTGAGGAAACCGTATTACAAACACGCGATGCCCTCAGCAGCCGCGCCATGCTGTTTCTTAATCCGCAAGGCGATGAAGCCAATCCGGCGGCGCAACCGCTTCTGGCAGCAGCAGCACCGCTGCGGCAAGATCGTGCTGGGCTTCGGCATTGCCATTAAAAGCCTTGTCCTCGATCTGCTTGACGACGGGCGGCAAGCTTGCATCGGGTTTTAGTTCATCTGCCGGGGTAATCGTTGCGCTTTGCTTTTCTTTCGGCGTTTCCACCTCAATCTGCAACGGCGGATTTGCAAGCGCCGGGCCTGGACAAGGCCGTTCCTTTTACGCCTGAGCAGGCATCATCTGCTCTGTCCGCGCAAGAGATTGCACCGCCTCCCATCGCACAACCGCAATACGACAGCGAGCCAGGCATTCCACCCTCTGCCCCCGCCTCAGCCACGCAAAGCAACCCGGGTGCAGCCATCGCCGCGCAGATGGGCGTCGATGCTCTGAATGACGAAGAAGCATTGGTGGCGGCGCTGGAAAAAGATCCAAAAGCCCTAGCCCAGGACCTGAATAAAATCGAGCCCTCGCGCACCGATGCTTCGAAGGCGGTACCGAGCGAAAAGTCCGAGCCAAAAAAGGCAGCGCTAAAAGAAACGCCGAAAGAAAAGCAAAGCGCAACGATTACCCCGGCAGATGAACTAAAACCCGATGCAAGCTTGCCGCCCGTCGTCAAGCAGATCGAGGACAAGGCTTTTAATGGCAATGCCGAAGCCCAGCACGATCTTGCCGCCATTTATACGGCAGGACACGGTGGCGTGCGGCAAGATTATGCCCGCGCGGCCGCCTGGTTTGAACGCGCAGCGCAGGGTAATGTGGCCAATGCCGCGTATAATCTGGGTGTGCTCTATCATCAAGGACTTGGTGTAAAGCCCGATATCAAAAAGGCCCTGACCTGGTATCAAAAGGCCGCCGAACAAAACCATCCCGAGGCGCAATATAATCTGGGCATTGCCTATATCGAAGGCATTGGCGTGGACTATGACCCGCAAAAGGCAAAGACATATTTTGAGAATGCAGCGGATCAAAAAGTCATGGAGGCGGCCTATAATCTGGGCCTGATCTATGAGAATGGTTTACTCGGCCCCAGCGCACCGGACGAAGCGTTGATGTGGTACAAAACCGCCGCCGATCAGGGCGCGCCGGAAGCCAAGGCAGCGCTTGAACAACTGGCCAAAAATCTGAGCCTTTCACAAAAGGATGTAGAACGCATCGTGGAGGAAACGCGCCGCCTGCGTAAACCGTCTGCCGCATCAAGCAGCCGTACCGCCCCGCCTGCACGTACAAGCTCTCAGAAGGCACCGGAGCAGGAGATCGTCAAAAAAGCGCAGGATTATTTGATGCGCGCTGGGCTTTATCCCGGACCAGCAGATGGAAAGCCGGGCCCGTTAATGCGGGATGCGGTGCGGTCATATCAGGCTTTGAACGGCTTGCATATTGACGGCGAAGTCAGCACGACCCTGCTCTCGCATATGGAGTCGCAGCCGAAACTGCGCTAGCCTGCAAGGCAGCAGTCCTCACCCAAAAACGAGGATACGCCCGCGCTATGCTGTGCGCCGCTTGCTGCGCGGCTTCGTCTGAATAAAAGAGACCAAAGACACTCGCGCCAGAGCCGCTCATCCGCGTCAGTGCGCAGCCTGCTTGTTGCTCTAGAATTGCCAAGCTCTGTGCAATTTCCGGCACAAGTGAAACGGCGGCGGAAGTTAGCATGTTTTCCTGCTGTATCAAAAACTCCAGCCATGATTTCAGATCATCTTGCCGAGGCCAGGCGGCCACTGGCAGATCGGGGCGCCGGTCTGGTCCCAGGGCGGAGAAAACCGGCCCCGTCGGACAAGCCACAGAAGGATGCAGCAACACAAGGGGAATACGCGCAAAGTGTTCAACAGGCTCAAGCCAATCGCCGATGCCGCGCATGCGCTGGGGCTGCGATTGCAGACAGGCAGGAACATCCGCACCAAGACCCAGAGCAATGCGCTGTAGATCTTCCGGCGGCACAGTCAACGAAAACATGGAACAAAGTCCGCGCAACGTCGCAGCAGCATCTGCCGAACCGCCACCCAAGCCGGCAGCCACCGGCAAATTCTTGATTAATGTGATTTTCGCGCGGATGTGCGCTCCGCTCCATATTTCCAACGCGCGCGCAGCGCGAACGACAAGATTATCCGACTCTGGCACCATGGCGCCCTGAACATGAAATGAAAAGACATCTGCGGGCTCAAGCAGGATGTCATCGCCGATATCCGCAAAGGCAACAAGAGAGTCGAGAACGTGATAGCCATCCGGTCTTTTGTCGGTGACATGCAGAAACAGATTAATCTTCGCCGGAGCAAAAATGCGCGTTACCATTAAGGCGATGCCTGGACTTGCGGTTGGCGTATCTTATCATCCATGGCATTTGCAATATGCTGTGCGGGTTGTACTCCGGCCAGGCCTGATTGCAGTTTAGCTTGCAAGCTGGCCTTCAGCGTTTCATCCTTTGTGTGGTTTTGCGCCCGCAGCCATTGAAAACGCGCCTCTACCTTGCGGTCGGCGCACCAATAAACATCGCCGAGATGATCATTAATAACCGGGTCATAGGGCATCAGGGCAATCGCCTTTTCCAGCAGAGGCAGTGCCTTATCATACGCGCCCAGCCGATAATAAACCCAACCCAGTGAATCCATGATCGCGCCATCATTGGGCGCAAGCATTGCAGCGCGCTCCAGCAATTTCAGGGATTCCTGTAGATGAAGTCCCTTTTCCGCCCAGCTATAGCCAAGATAATTCAAGACCATCGGTTCATCTGGCCTGTATTCCAAAGCAGCCTTTAAATCTGCCTCTGCACGCGTCCAATCGCCCAGACGCTCGTATGAAATGCCACGCACATAAAGCAAATGCCAATATTCCGCGGGAATTTTGGAGCCCAGCTGGGCTGCTGCGGCATTATAACTTTCCAGCGCCTTCGTGAAATTTTCCTGCCCGCGATGAATATCACCGATGCGTATCAGGGATTCTGGGTCATTGTGCTCACGCGCCAGTGATTGCAACCGATCTATCGCCGCATCCAGTTGATGATCACGCTCCAGCAAAGCTGCTGCGCTGCGCTGAGCCTCCAGATAAAATTTATGCCCGACCGGAATTTTTTGAAAATAATCGCTCGCTTCTTTAAAGCGCCCGGCCTGTGCCGACATTTGCGCCAGCAGGATATTGGGCTCCATCATCTCCGGGTTTAGAAAAAGCGCCAGGTGGGCAAACAAGCGTGCGCTGTCCGGCGAGGCCTGCTCGGCGAACACTTGTGCCAGACTTTGAAATGCCAGAGAAAGCCCCTCATTCGCGTTTGTGATTTCCGGTCCGCCTTTGACACCGGGTTGCGATGCCTTGCGCATGAACTGGCGGATCAGCGCCGCATGTTCCCGATGCAAACTATTCTCGCCCGAAAGCGAATCCGTATTTTTCCCTTGCGCCGCGCCAGCCCATCCCTTGATCAATGGCAAAACAAAATTGTTAAGTGGATTTTTTTCCGTCTGGGCGAGCCTTGCCTGGGCCTGCGTATAATCCTTGTTCTTAAAATCCTTCACAGCCAGGAATAGCGACGTCATCAAATTTCCATGTCCACCTGATTCCAGACGCTGTGCAAACGAAAAAGCGCGTTCATAATCGCCAGCGCCCATCGAAAGCAGCAGACCACGCTTGAGCAAATCTTCATTGCGTGGATCAACAATCAGCAATGGTTCCAGATCTTCTGATGCCTGGGCCCAGCTTTCATGACGCTCCGCGAACAGCATGCGCAAATATTGACCGCTGGCGGTCGGACGAATTTCAGCCAGAGAGCCGTTTGTGATGGCAAGATTCTGCGTATTCTGGCTACGTGCATAAGCCTGAATGGCTGGATAGGTGATAAGCTCGTAAACGCCAATCGCCAAAAATAGCATCACGATCGTGCGCACAAGCGCCCAGCCCTTTGGAACGATGGCGATCTTCTTATTCATCCTCAATCTTCACCTTACATGTTGGGATAATTCGGCCCGCCCCCACCTTGCGGTACGGTCCAGATGATGTTCTGCAAAGGGTCTTTGATATCGCATGTCTTGCAATGTACGCAGTTCTGGGCATTGATCTGGAACCGCGTTTCCTCCCCTTCTTTAATATATTCGTAGACGCCCGCCGGGCAATAGCGCTGGCTGGGGCCGTCATACTCTTTTAATTCTACACCGGCTTGTTTTAACGGATCCTTAAGAATTAGGTGGCTGGGTTGGTCCTCGGCGTGGTTCGTGTTGGAGAATGAAACACTTGTCAGCCGGTCAAAGGTCAATACGCCGTCCGGCTTAGGGTATTCGATGCGCGCGCATTCCCGCGCTTTTTTCGTTTGCGCATGATCGGCATTGTTTTTCAGCGTCCACGGTGCGAGGCCCATCGTCAACGTCTCGAACGCCGCATTGAACAGACCAAACCATAAGCCCTTATGAAAGCCGGGGCGAATATTCCGCACGGCCTTCAATTCGGACCAGAGCCATGATTGATGGAGATTCGCGGGATAGGCCACGCATTCAAGCCCATATTGATCTTGGATGAACGACGCCAAACTCTCCGCTGCTACCATGCCGGACTTCATCGCCATATGGTTGCCCTTGATCTTGGGCACGTTTAAAAATCCGGCTGTATCGCCAATCAGAATGCCGCCGGGGAATGTGAGTTTCGGCAGCGATTGAAAGCCCCCCTCCACCAGCGCGCGCGCGCCGTAGGCAATGCGCCGCCCGCCCGCCAGCATCGCGCGGATTTTCGGATGCGTCTTGAAACGCTGCATCTCCTGATACGGCGACAGATAAGGGTTCTGGTAATCCAGCCCGACGACGTAACCAATTGAAACCTGATTATCCTCCATATGATAAATCCATGATCCGCCATAGGTTTTAGTATCGAGCGGCCAGCCGATTGTGTGCATCGCCAGGCCTTTTTGATGTTGTGCGGGTGGAATCTCCCAGATCTCCTTCACGCCCAGCGCGTAGGTTTGTGGATCGCTGTCGGTACGCAGACTGAATTTCGCGATGGCGGTTTTGGTGAGCGACCCGTGGCAGCCTTCGGCCAGCACGGTCTGCCGCGCATGGATCTCAACACCTGGTGTGAAATCCGCCGTCTTTTCGCCGTGCTTGTTCAAGCCCATATCGCCCGTGGCCACGCCGATGACCGCACCTGCTTCATTATAAAGAAGTTCGGCGGCGGCAAAGCCGGGGAAAATCTCAACCCCCAGCGCCTCCGCCTGCGCCGCCAGCCAACGCCCGAACGCACCGAGCGAAATAATGTAATTGCCCTTGTTGTGCATTTGCGGCGGCGTGGGCAGGGTGAAAGCGCCACGCGCCGTCAGGAACACAAACCGGTCCTTTGTAATCGGCGTGTTCAGCGGCGCCTGTTTGTCTTTCCAATCGGGGATCAGTTCGTTGAGCGCGCGCGGCTCGAACGCTGCGCCGGAGAGCAGATGCGCCCCAACTTCCGAGCCCTTCTCCAGAACGCAGAGACTCAGATCGGGCTTTAATTGCTTGAGGCGAATGGCGCAAGACAGGCCCGCCGGGCCGGCGCCGACAATCACCACATCATACGTCATAACATCGCGATCCGCGCGGCGGGGAGGAAGAGAGGTCATAGCAAAATTATACGTCAAGATTACGCGCAGGAGAAGATCATCTATGGCCTTTTACAGACGGGTAAAATCTTTATAATCAGGCCATGCTGGAATCAGTGGCTTTGAAAGCAGCTTTAAGCTGGTACATCGACCACGGCGTCAATGAGGCGCTGGCGGATGTGCCGCGTATTCTATCCGCAGGGGCGCCAGTTTTGCCGCTGATCTCCGAAATACTGGAGACGCCAGCACCTTCCGCGCCGTTGGACCTTATGATGGGTACGGCCACAAAAGATGAACCCACAGCCGTGGCGCCTGCACCCCTGGCTTCGACGACTGCGCTGGTCAAGGAGGCCTCACAACGAGCGGCGCAAGCACAGACACTGGAGGAACTCAAATCCACACTTCAGACTTTCGACGGTCTGGCGATCAAGAAAACAGCAACGCAGATCGTTTTTGCCGACGGCAATCCCAAAGCGCGGGTGATGTTGGTGGGTGAGGCGCCGGGCGCGGATGAGGACCGGCTGGGCCGACCGTTTGTTGGGGTCAGCGGACAGTTGCTGGACAAGATCGTCGCCTGCATTGGCCTTTCCCGCACAGGGGAAACGCCGGAAGACTCTCTCTATATAAGTAACATCCTGAACTGGCGCCCACCCGGCAACCGCACGCCAACAGATGCCGAAATGGCCATCAGCCGCCCGTTTATCGAGCGGCACATTGCCCTGATCCAGCCCAAAGTCATTATCCTGTGCGGTGGGATTTCGGCCAAAACCCTACTGGGCCGGGCGGATTCCATCTCTCGCCTGCGGGGCAGCTGGCATAGTGTTCTGGGCATACCCGCCCGCGCAACCTATCACCCCTCCTATCTTTTACGCACCCCCAGCCAGAAAAGGGCTGTGTGGGAGGATATGCTTGAAATCAAACAGTTTTTGCATAATTTAGATTAATTTATTCATAAAAAATACCGTGAACTTTGACATTCGTTAAAAATTGGTATACAAGCTTCAAACATGCAAAACATGATTATACATAATCTAATTAAACGGCACTCCTGTGCACGCCTGTTAAAGGCACATTTTTTGTGCCTGTTATGCTTGTTGATTGCACTGGGGCCAGGTGTGAGCATGGTTGCTTTTGCTGGCGCGGACATTCCGTTACCCCCGCGCAAACCGGAACTCATAGCGCATGATATCCCCCTGCCCGCGCGTAAACCAGACGTGCCGGAGACAGAAAAACTGGCCCGCGATGAATTTGCAGCACCCTCCAAGAAACTCACATCCGCGCAAATCCGCGAAGACAAGGCACGGGCCAATAAAGCTGCTGCGGCCCTGTATAGCGGCAAGCTCGACGAGGCGTATAGCCTCGCCGTGACAAGCTTGAAACGCTCGCACAGCCATGTACCGCTGGCAGGATGGGTTGCCGGATTGGCCGCCTGGCAACGCGGCGAGTATGAGCTGGCTGCAAAGGTCTTTGAAATCGCCGCTGCTGGTGAAGATCTTGACCCCTGGACACACAGTGCCGCTGCATACTGGGCCGCCCGCGCCCATAGCCGCGCCGACGGCAAGACCAGCACCGTTCGCCATTACCTGGAAGCTGCGGCCGCACAACCACAAACATTCTACGGCCTTTTGGCCGCGCGCGCATTAGGCCGCGATCTGCATGCCCAGACGGCTGCGCATGTTCTCCCCGTCAAAGGTTGGATGAAAAAAACCGATTACAAAATTGATCCAGCGCTTGTCCATGCGATTGTTAATCAGGAATCCCGCTTCAATGCGCGGGCCAAAAGCCCTAAGGGCGCGCAAGGCCTGATGCAGATCCTGCCCGGCACCGCGCGCGATGTGATTGGCAAAAAGCGCATTAATCTGTTTGAACCACACACGAATTTGAAAATCGGCCAGCGCTACCTGCAGACATTGCTGGAAGATCAATCCGTGCAAGGTGATCTTACCGCCCTCCTCATGGCCTATAACGCTGGCCCCGGTAATCTGGCGCGCTGGCGCACGAATATGGCGGATATCGATGATCCTCTGCTGTTTATCGAGATGATTCCAATTTCCGAGACACGCGCCTATGTCGAACGCGTGATGGCTGGCTACTGGCTCTACCGTCTGCGTGATCGCATGCCCAACCCCAGCATGGACGCCCTGGCCGCAGGACGCCCGGCGCAATACCCCATGGCCGCCGACTGGCAAAGCGTGAGCGTGGCGGAGCGCTGAGCCAGGCTTAGCCTTTGATTTCACCAAGAATTATGCTAGCACTACTCTTTCATAATGAGATGAAAGAGCCATGAAATCCGTCAACGATGTCCGCAATGAATTCCTGAATTTCTTCAAAGGCAAGGGCCACACGATTGTGGACTCCAGCCCCCTGGTGCCGCAGAACGACCCGACCCTGATGTTTACCAATTCGGGCATGGTGCAGTTCAAGAATGTGTTTACAGGTACGGAAAAGCGTCCCTACACCCGCGCCACGACGGCGCAGAAATGTGTGCGCGCCGGCGGCAAGCATAATGACCTTGAGAATGTGGGCTACACCGCCCGTCATCATACCTTCTTCGAGATGCTGGGCAATTTCTCCTTCGGCGATTATTTCAAGGAAGAAGCCATCAGTTACGCCTGGGAATTCGTCTCGAAAAATCTGGCCCTGCCAAAAGACCGCATGCTGGTGACGGTGCATTCAAGCGATGAAGACGCAGCCAATCTGTGGAAGAAGATCGCAGGATTCGGCGACGATAAAATCATCCGCATTCCCACAAATGCAAATTTCTGGATGATGGGCGATACAGGCCCGTGCGGCCCGTGCTCCGAGATTTTCTACGATCAGGGCGATAAGGTTGCAGGTGGCCCGCCCGGATCGCCTGACGAAGATGGCGACCGTTATCTGGAATTCTGGAACAACGTGTTCATGCAGTTCGAGCAGGAACCCGATGGCAAGGGAGGATATAACCGCAAACCTCTACCCAAACCCTCTATCGACACCGGCATGGGGCTGGAGCGTATTTCCGCCATCCTGCAAGGCAAAGTCAGCAATTACGACATCGATCTGCTGCGCAGTCTGATCGAACAGAGCGCTGATCTGACAGGTATACATCCCGATGGTTCGCAAGCCGCCAGCCACCGCGTCATCGCCGATCATGTGCGCTGCAGCGCGTTCCTGATTGCCGACGGCGTTCTGCCCGCCAATGACGGGCGTGGCTATGTCCTGCGCCGTATCATGCGCCGGGGTATGCGTCATGCGCATTTGCTGGGCGCGGCAGATCCGCTGCTGCATCGTTTGGTCCCGACGCTGGTGGCGATGATGGGCGAAGCCTATCCCGAATTGCGCCGCGCGCAAGCGCTGATCACGGAAACACTGCGTCTTGAGGAAGAACGCTTCCGCCGTACGCTCACGCGCGGGCTGGCCATTTTGGAAGAGGAAACAAAATCACTAAAATCCGGTCAGGCGCTTTCCGGCGATGTGGCGTTTAAGTTGTACGACACTTTCGGATTCCCGCTCGACCTGACGCAAGACGCACTAAAAAGCCTAAATATAGCCGTTGATGTCGCGCGATTTGATGCCTGCATGGCGGATCAAAAGCAAAAGGCGCGGGCGGCGTGGGCTGGCTCTGGTGAAGCTGCCACCGATAAACTCTGGTTTGAAATCCTGGAGAAGGTCGGACCTACGGAATTTCTTGGCTATAAACAAGAAAGCGCCGAAGGAATTGTTCTGGCGATCATCAAGCAAGGACAGAGCGCACAGAATTTGAAGACCGGAGAAACCGGATTCATCCTCACCAATCAGACGCCTTTCTATGCGGAATCCGGGGGCCAGGTGGGCGATACCGGCGTGATGCTGACCCCTGATGCACAAATCGCTGTCAACGACACCAAGAAAATTCTCGGCGCATTGCATGCCCACAGCGTAACCGTCAATAAGGGAAATATTGCCGTGCAAGACGGTGTCGAGCTTCGCGTAGATGCCGCACGACGCGGCGCCATCCGCGCCAATCATTCCGCCACGCATTTATTGCATGAGGCCCTGCGCCGCACGCTGGGCGATCACGTGTCACAAAAAGGGTCGCTGCAAGATGAAACGCGCACGCGCTTTGACATCGCACATAACAAATCAATGACAATGGAGGAACTGAGCAAGATCGAAGAGCAGGTCAATGCGGAAATACGGCTCAATACACCTGTGGAAACACGTGTGATGCCGCTCGACGACGCGCGCGCTAGCGGCGCCATGGCCCTGTTTGGTGAAAAATATAGCGATGAAGTGCGCGTGGTTTCCATGGGATCCCATGCGGCAGGGGCAAACAAACCCTTTTCGGTGGAGCTGTGCGGAGGAACGCATGTGCGTGCGACTGGTGAAATCGGCCTGTTTAAAATTATCAGCGAGAGCGCCGTATCAGCCGGCATAAGACGGGTTGAGGCGATCACAGGTGCCAATGCGCTGGCCTATCTGAATGCGCAAGACTCGCTTGTTCATCAGGCGCAATCTTTGCTCAACGCTACAGGCGATAACTTCCTGCCGCGACTGGAAAATCTGGTGAATGAGAAGAAAAGGCTGGAGAAGGAAATTTCCGATTTACGCCGTAAGATTGCCACAGGCAGCAGCGATAGCAGCACCGCACACACTGTTAAGGAGATTGGCGGAGTGAAATTTTTTGGCCAGGTTCTCGCCGACCTTCCAGCGAAGGATCTTAAACCTTTGGCCGATGAATGGAAGCGCAAGCTGGGCTCTGGCGTGATTGCCCTTGTATCGACCGAAGGCGATAAAGCCTCGCTCGTCGTGGCCGTCACCGAGGATCTCACCGGCCGCATCAGTGCTGTTGATCTCGTACGTGTCGGCGCGGAAGTTCTGGGCGGCAAAGGCGGCGGCGGACGGCCCGACATGGCGCAAGCCGGCGGCCCGAATTTCGCTGCGGCGAATGATGCCTGCGCGGCGATTGAAAATGCGTTGGGACGCTCGGCGTGAACTCTCACGTGATTCCTATCACCGTCATCAGCCTGCCCCATGAAACGCAGCGCCGAGCACGCATAAAAAATCAGCTCGACCGTCTTGGCCTTAGTTTTTCTTTTTTTGACGCGATCAACGGGCAAGACCTGCCCGCCGATATGCCCTTACCTTATAACGAGGCGCGCCGCTTGCGCATTTTTGGGCGCGGCCTGACGCAAGGCGAGATCGGTTGTCTTCTCTCTCATAAGGCTGTGCTTGAAGTAATCGCGCGCAGCACTACACCCTGCACACTCGTTCTAGAGGACGATGTGGTGATCGACGCAGGCTTGCCCGGAATTTTGCAAGATATTCAAACCCACGCCAACACTTTCGATCTGGTGCGGTTTCTGTCGGGTCCAAAAATCAGCAGGATCAAAAAACGTAAAATTCTGACTTTGAACACGGCTGGCCTTTA
>JAKLKY010000041.1 GCA_023150415.1 Alphaproteobacteria bacterium
GACGCTTAAAATCGTGCAGGGCGTAAAGGCCAAGCATCCTGCTGTTCCCATCATCGGTTTTCCGCGTGGGGCAGGGGTGTTGTATCAGGATTATCTGCAAAGAGCTGGAATCGATGTGATCGGTGTTGATTTTCAAATACCATCCGCCTGGATGCGAGATCATTTGCAAACGCATAAACCGGTGCAGGGCAATCTCGATCCGATGGCCTTGCTGGCGGGTGGTGCGGCGCTCGAAAAATCGGTGCGTAGAATTTTAACAGATTTAAGGGGCGGACCCTTCGTGTTCAATCTTGGCCACGGCGTCAATAAAGACACGCCCATCGCACATGTCGAAAATCTTGTGAAAATCATCCGGGGACTTGCATGAAAAAAAAAGCGGTCGTTCTTTTCAATCTCGGCGGGCCAGATTCCAAGGCAGCCATTCGGCCGTTCTTGATGAATTTCTTCATGGATCCGAACATCATCCGCCTGCCGATCCCTCTGCGCTGTATCGTGGCTTGGCTGATTGCGCGCAAGCGCAGCAAGCGCGAAGCCAACGACAGTTACGGCGAATTGGGCGGACGCTCTCCCTTGCTGGAGAATTCGCAAGCGCAAGCGCGCGCGCTTGAAGCGGCGCTGGGCGAGAATTACAAAGTCTTTGTCTGCATGCGCTACTGGCATCCGATGAGCGCACAGGTCGTGCGCGAAGTGCGCGATTGGGGCGCGGATGAAATTGTCCTGTTGCCGCTCTATCCACAATTCTCAACCACCACCACATGGTCATCACTGGGCGTTTGGAACAAGGCGATGGCGGAAGCAGGCTTCGCGCGCCCGACCAGCATGATTTGTTGTTACCCCTTTAACGCCGGATTTGTGCAAGCGTCTGCGGAGAATATCGCCCAGCAAGTCCACGCTGCGCAAGCACAAGGGCATCGCGACATCCGTGTTTTATTTTCCGCGCACGGCCTGCCGCAGAGCGTCATTAAAGACGGTGATCCGTATCAATGGCAGTGTGAGGAAACAGCAAAGAGAATAGCGGATAAATTACAAATCTCCGACTGGTCGATCTGCTATCAATCCCGCGTCGGTCCGCAAAAATGGATCGGCCCTTCGACCGAAGAGGAAATCGAACGCGCCGCAAGCGAAGGTAAGGCCGTGATTATCTATCCCCATGCCTTCACGCAAGAACATGTGGAAACGCTGGTGGAGTTGGATATCGAATACCGGCATAAGGCCGAAGCATTGGGCATCAAAGGCTATTACGTCGCGCGCACCGTGGGCACGCACCCGGTGTTTATTGACGGGCTCAAGCACATGGTTCTCGCGCATCAGGGGCGCGGTGATATTGCCGCCGAGGGCGGCGCTTCGCTCTGCCCCACGGACTTCAGGCGGTGTTGTATGCGTTCGGCGCTCGTTTCTTCATCTTCCGTTGGCGCAGGACTGAAAGACCAGACACCTACCCCCATGACAAGGGCCGCATAAGCCAGGGTTTTAAGAAAGCGGCGCGGGGCCGTGAGGATTGTCATTGCGATTGATGATTTACACCCATACCAGAATGCTATCGCGCATAAGCCAGCAGAAAGGCCGCTGCCCATCCATAATAGCACAGGCGGGGCAATGGTTTGTGGTGCGGCGCTGGCGTTTAGAAATGCCGTGGCAACGGAAACGCCGCCACAAAGACCGCTTGCCTGTCCCCACAGATAAGCCCCGCCATAGTGTTTGGCCGTGCGACGAAAAACGGTTTTATAACTGAACGTATCGTGCACGGGATCGTACGATGCCGCACGGACGCGCAGGGCCGCGGCGGCAAAAGCAGCAGGCAGTATTTTTCGGTGGAAGTGAAACAGCGAGGTCACGAACACATTTTGTGAATGAGAATTATTCGCATCTACAATAGCAAAACAAACCCCCTTTGCAAGAGGGCTCAGTCGCGTAATATGGCCCCATGTCCACGCAAGAAGTCCTGATGTCCTATTACGATTGGTTGCGCGCGCTGCATCTCATCAGCGTCATGGCCTGGATGGCGGGGATGCTCTATCTGCCGCGGTTGTTTGTGTACCATGCTGAGACGGGCCAAGAATCGCCGCAATCAGAGACCTTCAAAATCATGGAGCGGCGGCTTTTAAAGATCATCATCAATCCGGCGATGATCGCCACCTGGCTGTTTGGCTTGTCGATGCTGGTGGCCAACCCCGCGCTGCTGGAACAGGGGTGGCTGCATGGAAAGCTGACGCTGGTGTTGATCCTCAGTGGCTTGCACGGCTATTTTGCGCGGCTGGTGAAGGTTTTCGCCCGTGATGCCAACACGCGCAGCCCGCGGTTTTACAGGGTTTTGAACGAAATCCCGACCCTGATCATGATCGCTGTGGTCATTTTGGCTGTGGTGGAGCCGTTTTAAGCTATAAAATACACTTGACAGCGAAGTAAAAATCCCTTAAGCGTGGGGCTGTCTTGTTGATAAATCCACAAATTTTGGTGCGAATACTGCGGTAAAGCCGCCGGAAATGCCCAAAAGCTGGTTCGTCCGGCGCTGATTTTGCAAGAAATTGTCAACCATAAGCAGAGATCTTCTATTCTTTTCTTATATCCCCGAAATCCCATAACCCTTACGCTCGAGTATTTCCATGAACCTACAAGAATTAAAAACCCGTTCACCCGCTGAATTGCTGGCCTTTGCCGAGGAACTCGCGATTGAAAACTGCGCTTCGATGCGCAAGCAGGACATGATGTTCGCCATCCTCAAGCAGCTGGCGGAGCAGGGCGTGCCGATCTCCGGCGTGGGCGTTTTGGAAGTTCTGCAAGACGGGTTCGGCTTTTTGCGCAGCCCGGAGGAAAACTACCTGCCCGGTCCGGATGATATTTATGTTTCGCCCTCCCAAGTCCGCCGCTTTGGCCTGCGCACCGGCGATATCGTAGAAGGCGAGATCCGTGCGCCGAAGGATTCCGAGCGCTATTTCGCGTTGCTGAAGGTTGGCTCCATCAATAACGAAACGCCCGAGAAACTCCGCCACCGCATCAATTTCGACAATCTGACACCGCTCTATCCCGAGCGGAAAATCAAGCTCGAGATCGAAGATCCCACGAAGAAGAATTTTGTCCAGCGCGTGATCGAGCTGACTTCGCCGCTGGGCTTCGGCCAGCGTGCTCTGATCGTCGCACCGCCGCGCACAGGAAAAACCGTGATGTTGCAAAACATTGCGCACTCCATTGCGCTTAATCATCCCGATGCGTATCTGATTGTGCTGCTGATTGATGAGCGGCCCGAGGAAGTGACCGACATGGCGCGCTCCGTACGCGGGGAGGTTGTGTCCTCCACCTTCGATGAACCCGCCGCGCGTCACGTGCAGGTGGCCGAGATGGTCATGGAAAAGGCCAAGCGACTGGTGGAGCATAAGCGCGATGTCGTGATTTTGCTCGACTCAATCACCCGTTTGGCGCGCGCGTACAACACCGTTGTTCCTTCATCGGGCAAAGTTTTGACCGGGGGTGTGGACGCCAACGCGCTGCAGCGCCCGAAACGATTCTTCGGCGCAGCACGGAACATCGAACAGGGCGGGTCCTTAACCATCATCGCCACGGCGCTGATCGACACCGGCTCGCGCATGGACGAAGTGATCTTCGAAGAATTCAAAGGCACGGGCAATAGCGAGATTGTGCTCGACCGCAAGATCGCCGACAAGCGCGTCTTCCCCGCCATCGATATTCAAAAATCCGGTACGCGGAAAGAAGAGCTTCTGGTGGGCAAGGACGAGCTGCAGAAAATGTGGGTGCTGCGCCGTATTCTCAATCCGATGGGCACGGTCGATGCAGTGGAATTCCTGCTTGATAAAATGAAAACCACGAAGTCAAACAGCGACTTCTTCACCAGCATGAATCAGTGATGTTCTAAGGCGTTAAATCAGGAATGTCTTTTGCCGTCGTAACATGCGCACTGTACATGGGACATTCATCTGAGCTGTCCTTGATGCGACGCAAGGTCAGGCCACTTCTTTTGCAAAAATCATCCAGTATCTTAAGAGGGTCAGACAAGGTTGAGCGGCCCTTGGTATCGAGATCGAATACGGACACCGTATGCGCTCTTTGACTAAAGAGTCCAGAAAAGACCGGCTCAGTTGACAAGGCCTCATTGGTCTGTCCAATGACATGGGAGACGGTGTAGGGAGTAACGCTGCTATTAAAAGAAACAGTCATTTTTTTTGCTAAGGCTTTATGCGCAGGCGCTTCAATTACGGTCATAATATATCTCCCTCTTAATCTCGAACCTTAATATGACATATGGTCGCGAGCGCTGTCAAATTTTTTCACTTTTGGATCGCCGTATGAACATGATATCCTTCAAAGGTTAACCATTGGTTAAGTCTTTGGTTTCATAGCTGCGTTTTCCACCTCGTACCCCCGCCTTAATCAAAATTTAATAAAATTTGAGCTAAACTTTAAGGAAGACCCAACGTTCGTCAACGAAGGAGCGCCCACATGCGCACGCAAGTATTTATGCCGAAAAATGCCGCTGAGCGTGGTTTTACGCTGGTTGAGCTGGCGATCGTCATCATTATCATGAGCTTCCTTATGGCGGCCTTCTTTGCCGGTCTGCGCATCTATTGGACCGAACGGCAGGATTTCATCGAGCGGAGCCGGGGCGAACAAATCGTTGCAGGCCTTAAGAAATTTGTCAGATCGCCCCCTGTGTGCGATGTGCAGGCGGGGGAAGATCCGGGTAATGCGGTGTGCGATGATCCTGGAACAACTGACATTGAAAACACGAATGTTGATCCCTGGCGCTATCCTTGCCCGGCTTCGTTGACGCTTCCCGTGGGCGATGCCGATTTTGCCACGGAAATTTGCCCCGCATTCAATGCACAACGCCAGGTAACATCTGCGGTCATTGGCGGGGCAGGCGGATACGGCGAACTGGATGTCGATGGAAACGGGGTAGGTGATGGTGTCTGGTTGATCCGTGGCACGGATGCGCGACCGAGCGTTTTGATTGGCGCAGTACCGACAGCAACACTGGGAATCTCAAATGAAGCAATGATGGATATATACGGGCAGAACAGGGTCTTTTATGCGGTGTCGACAGATTTTATTTCCTCTCCAGATGCTCTCGCTGATGAAAATATATTAAACCCGACAATCGGCGTTCTCAATCAGGGCGACACCTTGAATTCTGATCCGCGCGCGCGTGTGGCGTATGTTGTCTACAGCGCAGGGGCCGATGGGGCCGGTGCGTTCAATTACACGGCAGGCTTCCGAAATGTGGACTGCCGGCAGGCGGCAGCAGGTGATGATATGGGCGATGCCACGAACTGCGCGTGGCAGCTTCTGCTCGACGATGCGGCAACCGGCCCGCGGGCGCTATTCGTAAAGCGGACGATGGGTGATGTGCGGAGCATGGATGCAGGAAATACCAATTACTATGACGATCGCTTTATCGCGGACTCGGTTTCAACCGTGTTTGATGATGACAGTGACCGCTGGTGGCGCAGCGTCGATAACGTGGCGCAAGACGACACCAGCATCATCAACGTCAACCTTCGCACTGTGCAGGTCGCTGACGCGCCGTTCAATGTTGTGAATGAAGATCAGGAAAAACTCCTGGTCGGTGGCGGGGTGCGCATTGATAATGGCGGGCCTTGGGCCGGCGACCAGACGCTGGTGCAGGTGGGTACGCCCACCAATCCGGGCAGTTTGTTCCTATCGCAAAACAATGCCGGGATCTCGGGCAATTTGCGCTTTGATGACGGCAATTTCCGCTACGAAGGCGCCGGCTTCGGCAGCGCGATTTTCTTCAACAACACCAGCTTGGACAACAACGCAGCAACCTTGCCCAGCGGTGATATCAATGTCTTTATGGCGCCGACAGGAGCGGCAGGCGCGGTGGCACCGGTAACAAGCGTGCTGCGGATTACAAACCCCACACCGACCGCCGCCAACCCTACGCCGCATATGGGCGATGTCGAGATCGGTGAGAATCCCGAAACCGATACGCTGGATACCAACAACTTTACCAACCCCACGCATCTGGGCAGCAGCCTTGTCTTCCTCGGCGCACAAGACCCCGCCCCGCTCGACGTATGTGGAAACCCACGCGATTATCGCGGCGACAACAGCGACCCCATTTTCATGCAGCGTTTCAATATCGAGCATGACCGCTCGCAACTGCGCATCAGCTTCGGCGACTACAACCCGCAATGGGAATTCCCGACCGGCGGGGCCGATGGCAACAATCCCACCGGGAAGTGGGTTAAGGATTGCGGCTCTTACACACAGCCTTTGAATTTCATGGATTCGATTGAAATTGGCGGCCTTGTGGGCGGCACGGGAAAAAAGGACAAAGATGGAAATGCCCTAGATGGCCAGTTTCGTTCCGCCTTCGCTGTCAATGGCCTAGGCAATGCGATTGTGGCTGGGGATATGCGCATCGGCAATTCGAATACGCAGTGCAAACCAGAACATTTCGGCGCGATGCGGTTCAATCAAAATCCGGATGGGAAGCAGCTTAATGGAAAAGCTTCGGATAACCCGTCCTATGACGATGACCCTAGCGATGACCGCATGGAATACTGCGGGCCCGTTTCAAATGGCTATCGTGTCTACGCGAAAAAATTGGGATTAACTGATGCAAATATCCCACAGGGAACGTGGCGCGCTCTGGGAACGGGGGTTTTGAATTATGAAATGACTTACATGCCATGTTTCACTGATAACAGCAGCAATCCATATTTTACTTACGCAACGAATGCCTACGGGAACACCTGCGCAAGTTTAATGTTCGATTTTATGGACATTTACATTGGAAACGTTGACTCAAAGATTGCTCCTGAAAGCAAGCCAAGCGAATTGGGATCAAATGCCAGGGTTTATAGTTATATAGGATCCTATCGAAACCCCGCCGGCAGTTTATATACGGGCAACTGGTGGGCGAATACAAACAACCCCATTGCCACATCATATGTTGCGAAAAATGATGCTATGATGGTCGTGAAGGCAAGTATTCCTATCGACCTTGCTCAAACACGAGCTTTTCGTGTTGATAATTACAGTGTTACTGACGGAGACAATAAAATAAATGACTTGGGCAACGTTGCAAATAGCGACAATGAAGGCTATCAACAACCGATCATAGGGGATGGTTCGTACAATGTCGGAAAGTACAGCTCATCTGAGATAATTGCGCTCGAAGGTATACAGCTTATGCCGCCGCGCGCACTTGATTATTACACCGCAGATACTGCTGCGGGTAAGAAACAGCTCAAGCAACCTCCCGATTACAAGCAAAATACTAACTATGTCTCTGAACAACGAAGCACCTGGGAATCGGCTATCCAAGCGGCTATTTATTACAGAGACCGTGACTGTATTGTTGAGCGCAATAGCGGACCATACATCTGTAAAGATGTTAATGAGCCTTTAAAACTGGTAGCTATGGGTGATCTTATCAATCCAACCATCTTACAGCGCAATGGCGGACAAGGCGGCACAGGCGTTGTTACAGGATCTTTCCCTGTAAAAGCTGGCGCAAGATACGATATTGAGATCTATATCTTCACCATTTGGCCGCAGCTATGGCTGCCAGATCATGATACCGGAACAGCAGGTACGCTAAAATACCAAGACCACAACGCCGACGGCGTGGTCGAATTGATGGAGATATCACCAGATAATTTCGGCTTCTAGGGACACTAGCGCAGTGCCTTCTGCAAAAACGCCGCCGTACGCTCCTGCGCCAGGTGGGCGGCGGTTGCATCGTAATGCATCCCGGGCTGCGCAGTACCGTGGCCGCGGGCGAAGGCATGATCGGCGCCTGGATAAACATGCGTGGCCACCAGCGGTGAATCTTTGAAGGCAGCCACGATCTGCGCCTGTGCCTCCTTGCTCACAAATTTGTCTTCCGCGGCGATGTGCATCAGCAAAGGCGTTTGAATACGCGCCGCATCGCCCAGCATCGCCTCAATCCCCACGCCATAATAACTCACGCTCGCATCCACATCTGTCTGTGCTGCCATCATATAGGCCAGCTTGCCGCCCAAACAAAACCCGATACAGCCGACGCTGCCGCTGCATTCCGGACGTTGGCGTAGGAAGGCCAGCGTGGCCTTAAGATCCGCCATCCCCTTGGCCACATCAAACAGGCCGAACAGATCAAACGCGCGCTGCAGCTGATCGGGGATGCTGTCGACCAGGTCAATCCCTGGTTCGATCCGCCAGAATAAATCCGGAGCGATGGCCACATAGCCCTGCCGCGCCAGCTCATCGCATTTGGCCCGTAACTCGGCATTGACCCCGAAAATCTCCTGAATAACGATAATGGCCGGTGCCGGCACCTGTGCGGGCAGGGCCATATAACCCGAAAACGACCCGCCATCAGTGGCTTGAATGGTAACAGAGCGGCTGATTTGCGTGCGGTTAGGGAGCATGGAAAGCCTCATTTTTTTAGCAGAACCTCTTTGTTTTATGCCAGCGCCAGCCTAAGATCAACCCACGAGCCCTCTATGACCAACACAGAAACAGAAAAGACAGAAAAAAGGCGTTTTACGCTGCATCTGGTGTCCGATGCCACGGGCACCACCTTGCTGGGGATCGCTCGCGCATGCCTGGCACAATTTGAAGAAGTGGAGCCCGTGCAGAAATTTTGGCCGCTGGTGCGGACGCATCGCCAGCTGGAGCGTGTCATCGCTCGTATCGACGCGCAGCCCGGCCCGGTGATTTACACATTTGTTGACGAATCCATGCGCGCCCGGCTCAAGGACCATTGCGATGAGCTGAACATTCCATGCGTCGAGGTGCTGGAGCCTGTAATTCGTGCGCTGTCGGCCTATCTTGGCCGCGCCGCACGCGGTGTTCCGGGCCTGCAGCATACAATGGATGATGCTTATTTCCGGCGTGTGGCAGCGCTGGATTTCGCCATTCGCTTCGACGATGGCAAGCGCCTGGAAGGCGTGGCGGAGGCGGATGTCGTTTTGGTCGGTGTCTCGCGCACCTCCAAGACGCCGACCTCTGTCTATCTGGCGCGGCGGGGTATTAAGGCTGCGAATATTCCGCTGGTGCCGGGTGTGGATATACCCGAAACTTTTTTCACAGCGCCCAAGCCGCTTTATGTGGGGCTGACGGCGGCGCCGGACCGGCTCATGCATATCCGTCGTTCGCGCCTGAAGGCGGCGCCGGGACAGAAAAACGCAGTTGAGGATAACGAATATCTGGATTTCGAACGCATCGAAGAAGAAGTCAAAGCAGCGCGTCGCCTGTTCGCCAAATATGGCTGGCCGGTGATAGATGTCACCAAGCGTTCGATTGAAGAAACGGCGGCGGAGATCATGTCCCTGCTGCAAAACAGGCAGGAAGGCGATAACGGCACACTGCCAGAAATTCTGCCCCCGCCGGAGGACAGCCATGGATAGGCGGCCCAGGCTTATACTGGCGTCGCGCAGCAAGGCCCGAATTGCAATGTTGCAGGCGGCAGGATTGGATTTTGCAACAATTCCGGCCGACCTGGACGAAGACGGGCTGCTTGCCGCATTTTCAGGCAATGCAAACGCGGCCGCGTTGATGCTGGCGCAGCAAAAGGCTTTGCATGTGTCTCGGATGCATCCTGATGCTCTGGTAATCGGCTCAGATTCCATGGCCCTGTTCGAGGGCGAAATGCTGCAAAAGGCCGATACGAACGAACAGGCTTTGCAGCGCTTGCAGCGCATGGCGGGCAAGGATCATCAGATTATCAGCGCGGTGTGTGTGGCGCGCGCCGGCGCAGCATTGTGGACGCATGTACAGGCGACAACGCTGACCTTTCATCCCTTTGATGCTGTTTTTTTGCAGCACTATGCGCGTGCAGCGAAGGACGCTCTGACTGGCTGCGCCGGGGGCTATACGCTTGAAGGGCCGGGGGCATGGCTGTTTTCAAAAGTGGACGGCGATTACTTCACAGTTCTGGGTTTGCCGCTTTTGCCCTTGTTGGCGTATTTGCGAACGCAGCAGGAATTCGCGCCATGAAGAAAATCCGCAGCATTCAATCTGGCCGTATAACGAAATTGGCTGTGCTTGGCTACCCGATTGCCCATAGCCTTTCACCGCTCATCCATAATTACTGGATTGAGCGTCACGGATTTGCGGCCACGTACGAAGCGATTGAAGTCCCGCCTCTGGCCTTTCTGCGGACGCTCAAGCGCCTCACCGAAGAGGAGGGCTATCGCGGCCTTAATATCACGTTGCCGCATAAGGAAGTGGCTTTGGGCCTCTGCCATGAAACTGATCGTCTGGCGCGCGCGATCGGGGCTGTGAATACTATCAGCGAGCGCAGCGGCAAATTGTTCGGCACAAACACGGATGTCTATGGGTTTGTGGAAAATTTAAGGGAAGCGCTGCCTGATTTTGATTTTAAGTCCGGCCCTGCGGTGTTGTTGGGGGCGGGTGGCGCGGCGCGCGCAGTCATGCATGCGCTCTTGCTGCAGGGCTGCCCGCAGATCCGCGTGGCCAATCGCACCCTAACCCGTGCGCTTGACATGCAGCATAAGGCGCAGGATCCCAGGCGTGTGAAAATTTTCGCCTGGGAGGAACGTCATGAAGCGCTGGGCGATGCGGCCATTGTGATTAACGCTACGCATCTGGGCATGTACGGGCAGGCACCGCTTGAGCTTTACCTCGCTAAAATGCCCAGCCGCACGGTGGTCTATGATATCGTCTACAGGCCGCAACAAACGGATTTGATTATTCTGGCGCAGCGGCGCGGCAATCCTGTGGTTACGGGACTGGGCATGTTGCTGCATCAGGCCCGTCCCGCATTCCAGAGCTGGTTTGGAATCCTACCAGACATCGATGCCGAGCTGCGCCGGAAAGTCGAGACCCGCACCGAACAAGAGTTTGACCCATGAAAATCCTCGGGCTAACCGGATCGATCGGCATGGGAAAATCGGTGGCGGCGACGATGCTGCGGCATATGGGCGTACCGGTGCATGAATCCGATACCTGTGTCCATGAATTGCTGCAGCCACAGGGCGTGGCCTATGCCAGCGTTGCTGCAGCATTTCCGCAGATGCTTGCTCCTGATCGCAGCATCAATCGCGCCGCCTTGGGTGCGCTGGTCTTTCATGATGCGCAGGCGCGGCGCCAGCTTGAGCAGATCATCCATCCGCTGGTGCAGCAATCACAGATACAATTTCTTGAGCATATGCGCCGCACTGGGCAGACGCTGGCCGTGCTGGACATTCCCTTGCTCTATGAAACAGGAGCGGAAGCGCGTGTGGACGCCGTTATCGTCGTTACTGCGCCGCGCTTCATCCAGCGCGCGCGCGTGCTGGCGCGGCCAGGCATGAGCGAGGAAAAATTGCAGAAGATATTGTCTATCCAAATGCCCGACAGCGAAAAGCGCCGTCGCGCCGATTACATTGTTCAGACAGGCCTGGGCCGCGTCTTGACGCGACGGCAATTGCACCGCATCGTTAAGAAATTCAAAGGCGGGGCAAGATGAGTTTTGTGCACGAAATCGTTCTCGACACGGAAACAACCGGCATGGACCCTGACAAGGGCGATCGCATTGTCGAGATCGGCGCGGTGGAGCTGCACAACCACATCCCCACCGGGCGCACGTTGCAGCTCTATATCAATCCCGAGCGCCCCGTACCGCCCGAGGCCGTTGCGGTGCATGGTCTCAACGACGCGTTCTTGAAGGACAAACCCGTCTTTAGTCAGGTCTACAGCGATTTCATCGACTTCATCGGTGATGCGAAGCTGGTTATTCACAACGCCGAGTTTGATCTGAAATTCCTGAATGCTGAACTGCGCAAGGTCGGCCACCCGCCGCTCCAAATGAATCGCGTGCTGGATACGGTTTTAATGGCGCGGAAGAAATTCCCGGGCGCACCGGCCAATTTGGACGCGCTCTGCCGTCGCTTCGGCATCGACAATACGGGCCGCGTTTTTCACGGCGCGCTGCTGGATTGCGAATTGCTGGCCGAAGTCTATCTTGAATTGCTGGGCGGGCGGCAGCATGGCTTCGGCCTGAGCGAGACCGTGGGCGCAGCGCACAGCGAAACAAAGAACGCGCTGGCCAACGTCCAGCCCCCGCACGAAAAACCCTATCGCGAACCGCGGGTTTTTGTCCTATCATCGGACGAAGAAGCGGCCCACGAAGCGATGATCGAGAAAATGGGCAACGCGTTATGGACGAACAATCAATAGATCAATAAACTATCGCGAACTGGCGGTATGTGTCGTGAATGTCCTTCATCACTTCGGGTGATAAAACGAGATCAATCGACGCGATATTCGTCTTGAGCTGTTCCAAATCCGTTGCGCCAATGATGTTTGAAGTAACAAAAGGTCTATCATTCACAAATGCCAGCGCCATCTGGCACACATCCAGACCATGTTTTGCTGCCACGGCGATATAGGCTTTAACGGCTTCGTTGCAGCGTGGCGTGTCGCGGCGCTCCGGCGCGGGGGTAATGGTTAGACGCCGCCCCGGCGGGCGGGCGCCGTCAATATATTTGCCGCTGATGATCCCGCGCGCCAATGGCGACCAGGCCAGCAGGCCGATATCCTCGGCCTGCGAAAGCTCCTGCCAGTCCGTTTCGAACAGGCGGCAGAGCAGCGAATATTCATTCTGGATCGATGCCATGCGCGGCAGATTATGCTGCTCCGCCAGCTGCAGATATTTCATCCCGCCCCAGGCGGTTTCATTGGACAGGCCAATATGGCGAATTTTTCCGGCTTTAATACATTCCTTCAGCGTCTGCAGCACCTCGATAAAATTCGCCTCGACAGCGGCACGATCAAAGGCGGGATTATAAAGCCAGTGCTGTTGAAAGTGGTAAGACCCGCGATTGGGCCAGTGCAGCTGGTACAAATCGATATAATCTGTTTGCAGACGCTTCAACGATGTTTCGACCGCCAGCACAATATTTTTACGATCTATCTGGTAATCCCCGCCGCGAATCCAGGGCAGACCCGGACCTGCGATTTTGCTGGCCAAGATCACCTGATCACGGTTCTTGCGCGCCGCAAACCAAGTGCCGATGATTGTCTCCGTCTTGCCATAGGTTTCTGCGCTGGGCGGCACAGAATACATCTCCGCCGTGTCGAAAAAATTCACACCCTGCGCCAGCGCATAATCCATCTGGGCATGGCCTTCGGCTTCGGTGTTTTGCAACCCCCAGGTCATGGTGCCCAAGCATATGGCGCTGACCTTCAAATCCGTGCGCCCCAGTGTGCGGTATTTCATGAGAGGCTCCTAAAACAACTTCTGGCGGAACATATCCGTCTCGAATTTCAAATCACGGAGTTGATTTGGCACTTCATAGGGCAAGGTCAAGTCCGGAGGGTATTCCGAAAACACGGGCAGAGAACGATTAAACGCCGCAATCCGCCTAGGATCAACCGCGCGTCGGCTAATCAATGCCCGATCCATAACCCAGCCGCGCCCGTCTTCCCGGTGAAAATAGCATTGAATCGGTTCATTGCGGTAGGACCCGAACCCGTCGATCTGTGTGAACCAAATGCGCGTGGAATCCTTAAAAACTTCTACCATGCCGATGCGCAGGGTTTCCGGATATTGCACCTGCAATTCAAGGAATACACGACACAGGCCATAGGGCATGCCGCCCTTTTTCGGCGCCATGAAGGAATTGAATAATAATCCGGCCAATATCACGCCGAATAAAGTACCACCTGCGATAATCAGGGATTTTCGATCGCGCCGTCGCAGACGCGCCAGAAAGCCTTCCTTTGCGCTGTCGCGGCGCGAAACAGCTTCTTCCTGTGCGCGAATGCTTTGCTCCAGCCTGCGCTTTTCCTTTGGTGTGTTGATAATTGGTTTATGCTTCATCATTTTTAATGGATTTCGCTGCCCGCAACGCGGGATGAAAGCTCTTCCTTCTCCAGACGTCGGCTTTCCTCAACTAGCTCATCGACTATTTCAGATACAATAGCACTGATCATGGCAGCGCGTGCCTCCCCTGATTCATTGCGCGCCAGAACTCGGCGGCGGATTTCACTGCGCGCGCTGCCGCCGGGATGCGTCATGGCCAGAATTTGCCGCGCACGGCCAGCGCCCAGACGCTCGTAAAGCCGGTTGCGGATGGCCACATCTTCCACGGATGTCGAAAGCGCCCACAATTCCATCGGCCCCAGCGTGTTGTAAAGATGCTGTTCATACCGCCCATCGGTGGTCGCCAGCACAAACAACGCCGGCGCCCCGGTGGCCTTTGGTCCTGTAAGCTTATGGCGGATTACATCGCGCGCGGTTTTCGACAAGCCAAAGCGCTCTTTGATCTCATCAATCGCCTTGTCGGAAATCGCGCTGCCTAGCACCCAGACGCCAGTGGCCAGGTCGATCATATCCTTCGAGAAATCTTCCAACAGCTGTGAGGCCAGAACAATTTGCACCCCGCGTTTGCGGCCTTCGCGCACGTCGCGAATGATCTGCGCACGCACGGAATGCGATTTGCTGGTGCGGTGGAACTCGTCATAGCAAAGCCGCTTGGGCGACTCGCCGATCTCCTGTAGCCGCAATTCATGATAAGGACGATATTTTTCCGGGACGTTGCCCAGGGAATCGCGGCTCATCCACCAGCTGCGTACCAGTGCATGACGCGCCAGCATATACATGATCGAGCTTTGGCGGTCTGCGGTTTCATCTCCTTGCGGCGCGACATCCATAAGATCCAATGAACACACGCGTGCGCCGGCAATATCAAATTGTGTGACGGAGGACAGGATCGGGTATTCCCGGATCGCCGAAGTTACCATGCGCTCGAACGCGTTGATGACGGTTTCAGTACTGAACCCGACGGCGGTTTCTTCCAGCAATGTGCGGATCTGCGGGCGGCGCGAGGCCGTTATAGCATCATTGAGCGTTGGCGCAGCGTGGCGCTGGGCCAACGCGGCGATGTGATACTGGCCAATATCGAACATCTTGTCGACGATATCCCACCAATAGGGATCGGCCGGTAGATGAATATTGAATTTCTGAAGCGCTTCATCAACATCGGATTCCAGACGCGGCAGATACGGGCGCGGCTCGGCATTGGCCATTTTATCATCGCGCCAGCGGAACATTTCATCCACGACAAGACCAGCCAGCTGCTGCATCCCGTCATAGGGCTTCTCATAGCCCGGCGGTGTGCAGAGCAATGTGATTAATTCCACAAGATAGCTGCGCTCATCCGGCAGCGGATAACGGCAGCCCAGCTGCGTATCAAACGGGTTGATCGCGTATTGATGCGACATCTGCAGACGATAATAAGCCGCCTCGTGCTGGCGCTGCAGAGGCAAAGCCTCACGGATCATCGAAATCAACCCCGAAGACGAAGGGCCGATGTCGATGATAGCGATGAAGGGCAGTTTACTGAGACCCGGCGTCAGACAAGTGGCGATATTGAGCGAATTCATCAACACGGATTTCCCCGCGCCGGGCTGTGCGAAGATCAAGTCGAACCACGTGGTTGTTAAATTCGTGCCCGTCTGATACGGCCAAATCTTGCCGTCGGGCGTGCGGAACAGCATCGAGCCTTGTTCGAACGGGCTAGAGGGGCGCTGCCAGGGCAAAAGTTTGAGGATCTCGCGGATGGGCGCTATCCCGGCCACGCCCGTGCCGCCACAATGAATGCCCATGGCCGAGGACATCACGCAATCCAGCGCGTCGCCGGAATATTCGCTGACCTGGCAATAGCCCCAGCTTTCCACCCCTTGCATCAAAACGGAGAGGCGGTCGAGGATTTTGCTTTTCTCATCAATCCCGCACCAGGTGGCAAAGGAGCAGCGGAATTTCACCACAGGCTCGCTGCGCGCGATATTCTGCAGTCCCTCCAGCGAGAATTTGATTTGCTTGTTCACTGAATTGGTCACGCC
>JAKLKY010000042.1 GCA_023150415.1 Alphaproteobacteria bacterium
ATATTATGATAGCAAATCCTTGCTGCGTCGGGTTGATGGGATGAAGAGCATCGATCAGGTTAGTGAAGATATAGAAAAGGTTCTCGACAAAAAGAAGGCGGCATAGGCGATTTTGCTTCGGCCTTTATTTTTTCTTGACAATCCCCAAAAACCGGTTAAGTTGCGCGCTCAGAGCGGAGCGCGAGGCTCCGGCTTTTGGTATACAGACTGGCGTTTTTCGGCCGCAAGGCAGGGGGATTTTACGGTCTGGCTTGACATCGAAAGGATAGACTATGGCTCGTATTGCTGGCGTTAACGTTCCAGATAAGAAGCGCATTCCCATCGCGATGACCTATGTGCATGGGATTGGAAGAACAACCGCATTCAAGATTTGCGACAAGCTCGGTATCGATGTGCAGATGCGCATGGGCGATGCGAGCGAGGAAATTTTGAATCAAATCCGGACAGAGATCGAAAAAAGCGGATTGCTGATCGAGGGTGATTTGCGTCGCGATACGTTGCTCAATATCAAGCGCCTGACGGACATGAAATGCTATCGCGGTGTTCGCCACCGTAACGGTTTGCCGGTTCGCGGCCAACGCACGAAAACAAACGCTCGCACGCGCAAGGGTCCGGCTAAGCCGATCGCCGGCAAAAAGCAAGCGCCAGCGAAATAGATAAAGGGAGATCATCATGGCTAAAGCAGCAACAGCAGCATCCCCCGTCGCCAAGGTTAAGCGCAAGGAACGCAAGAACATCGTTTCTGCCGTGGCGCATGTCAATTCGACATTCAACAACACACTCATCACCATCACTGATTCTCAGGGCAATGTTGTGTCCTGGTCTTCGGCGGGGACGATGGGCTTTAAGGGCTCACGGAAGTCAACACCGTATGCTGCGCAGATGGCTGCCGAAGATGCCGGCCGCAAGGCGCAGGAACATGGCGTGCGCGAAATTGAAGTGCTGGTGAAGGGACCGGGTTCGGGCCGAGAATCAGCGCTGCGCGGCCTGCAATCCGTAGGTTTTGCGATCCGCTCCATCAGCGACATCACACCGGTGCCGCATAACGGATGCAGACCGCCGAAAAGAAGACGAGTTTAAATATGGATGGTGGTTTGTGTCTGGGATGTGCAACACGCAACCAGCCGCTAACCGCCTGCCACACAACGCCTGATTAAGAGGAACGACCTATGATACAGAAGAACTGGCAAGAACTGATTAAACCCGCGAAGCTCAATATCTGCGCTGCTGTCGGCCCGAACACCGGCAAGGTGGTTGCGGAGCCTCTGGAGCGCGGTTTTGGTTTGACGCTGGGCAATGCGCTGCGCCGCATTTTGCTCTCATCCTTGCAGGGTGCTGCGGTTACAGCCGTGCAGATCGAAGGTGTGTTGCATGAGTTCTCCTCCATCGAAGGTGTGCGCGAGGATGTGACAGACATTATCCTGAACATCAAGGCACTTGCTGTGCGTATGCATGCTGAGGGGCCAAAGAAAATGCGTCTGTCGGCCGTAGGCCCATGCGAAGTAACCGCTGCACAAATCGAAGCCGGCGCGGATATCGAGATCATGAATCCCGATCTGGTTATTTGCACATTGGATAAAGGCGCGAAGCTCAACATCGAGATGACGGTTAACACGGGCAAGGGTTATCGCCCCGCGAATCAGAATCGCCCGGAAGAGGCGCCGGTCGGTCTGATCCCGATCGACAGCGTTTTCTCACCCGTGCGCAAGGTTTCCTACGAAGTGGAAGATACCCGCGTAGGTCAGATCACGGACTACGACAAGCTGACGCTGCATGTTGAAACCAATGGTGTTATCTCGCCAGAAGATGCCGTAGCCTATGCCGCGCGCATCCTGCAAGATCAGTTGCAAGTTTTCGTTAACTTCGAAGAGCCGCAAGAAAAATCCAGCCGTGAAGATGCGCAGGAGCTGCCGTTTAATCGCAATCTGCTGCGCAAGGTCGAGGAGCTGGAGCTCTCCGTCCGCTCGGCTAATTGCCTCAAGAACGACAACATCATTTACATTGGCGATCTGGTGCAGAAGAGCGAAAGCGACATGCTGCGCACACCGAATTTCGGACGCAAGTCGCTCAATGAAATTAAGGAAGTGCTGACCAATATGGGCCTGCATCTGGGCATGCAGATCGAAGGTTGGCCGCCCGAGAATATTGAGGACATGATCCGCAAGATGGATGAGCAACAGTTTTAGTTAGAAAGTTGTGAGTAGCGAGGAGAGAGAATTTCTTTCTACTCATCTCTCGCTACTCGCTACTTTGAACGGAGTGAGGAAAGATGAAACACGGAATCAAACAACGCAAACTCGGACGCGAAAGCGCACATCGTTCGGCTATGCTGGCGAATATGGCTGCTGCTTTGGTCAAGCACGAACAAATCATCACGACTTTGCCAAAGGCTAAAGAGCTCAAGCCGTATGTCGAGAAGCTGATTACGCTGGGCAAGAAGGCGCTGAACAATCCCAAGCAGGCCTTGGCCAATCGCCGTCTGGCCATTTCGCGCATGCGCGATCAGACGCAGGTGGGCAAAATCTTCAGCGTTCTGGCTGAGCGGTACGAAAGCCGCGATGGTGGTTACACCCGCATTATGAAGGCCGGTTTCCGCTATGGCGATGCCGCGCCGATGGCCGTGATCGAACTGGTTGATCGCGATGAAAGTGCCAAAGGCAAGGACAGTGGGCCGGTTGAATTCGTTGAGTCCGATGCGGAGGACGTTGCTGAAAAGGCAGTTAAGGCAAAGAAGGCTCCGGCAAAAAAGGCGCCTACAAAAGCGAAGGCTGATGTTGAGTCCAAGTCTGTAGAAGGCAAGGCTGAGAAAAAGAAAGCCGCTCCCAAAAGCGCCAAAAAGATCTCCAAAACCAAGAAGACGGACGTTTAATCCTTATCAAAGGGGAGCGTTGTCAATCAGCCTCACACTGCCCAGTTTGACGGCGGCGAGTAGGCGATTCCAGCGCGGTTCGAGGTATTGGATTTCGCTAAAACCAATATGCAGGAGTTTTTGTGTGGCTTGATCAATCGTCATTGCGAGCCCACTGCTGGCTCCTCGCAAGGACGACGCAACTTCAAACAACACTTTATTGAGCTGCCGCGCCACGGCCAATTCTTCGGGCGACAGATACGCATTGCGCGATGATAACGCAAGGCCGTATTTGTCACGAACGATAGGGCCGGGGATGATGCGGATGGGCATGTTCTCCCGCGCCACCATATCTTCAATGACTTTGAGCTGCTGAAAATCCTTTTCACCAAAGACGGCAATATCGGGCTTCACGGTATCGAAGAGCCGCCACACGACGCTCACCACGCCATCGAAAAAATGCGGGCGGAAATCAGTTTCCAACCCTTGTGCGGGTGCGCCGGCCTTGCGGTCGCTGATAGGGCCATGGGGGTAGAGATCCGCCACCGCAGGCAACCAGACCAGATGCGCTCCGGCCTGTTCCAGCATCGCCGTATCTTGCGTTTCTTGCCGGGGGTAACGGTCGAAATCCTCATGCGGGGCGAACTGCGTGGGGTTGACGAAGACGCTCGCCACCACGCGATCAGAATTCTGCAGCGCCAGCCGCACCAGTGATAAATGCCCCTCATGCAACGCGCCCATAGTGGGCACAAAGCCAACGCGCAAACCCTGTGTGCGCCAGTCCTGGAGCGTGTTTTGCAGAACTTCAGGGGTTTGTGCTTTGAGAATGGTCATAGAAAATTACTTTCTGGCGCCGTACAAAAATTCAGTGCTCGGGAACTGTCGCGCTCGTATTTCGGTTGCAAAGGCAGCGGCAGCACCATCAATAACATTCTCCAGATCCGCGTAGGTTTTCACGAATTTTGCGCGGGGCAGGGGGGTCAGGCCCAGGAAATCATCGCTCACCAGAACCTGCCCATCGCATTGCGGCGAGGCCCCGATGCCAATGGTAGGAATGGAAATCGCGTCTGTGATCGCGGTGGCTGCGCCCTCAATGGTGCCTTCGATGACCACCGAGAACGCACCGGCGGCCTCGACGGCTTTTGCATCGGCGATCAGGCGCTGGATGTCTTCCTCCGTCTTGCCCTTGATTTTATAACCGCCCTCGCGCTCCACCGATTGTGGCAGAAGGCCTATATGCGCCATCACGGGAATATTGTTCTGAACAAGCAACGCAATCGCCGGCGCCATCGCCGCACCGCCTTCCAGCTTTACGGCGTCGCAGCCCGTTTCGTGCATGACGTACTGCGCGCTTTTAAGGGCTTGGGCGGGACTGTCTTCATAGGTGCCATAGGGCATGTCGACGACGATACAGGCCCTCTGCGTTGCGCGCATGACGGCCTTGCCGTGGGCGATCATCATGTCCAGCGTTACGCCCAGCGTGCTCTCCATCCCATAGATCACCATACCCAGGGAATCCCCGACCAGCAGAATATCCGCATGGCGGTCGAGAATGCGGGCTATATTCACGGTGTACGCCGTCATGCAGACCAGAGGCTGTGGCGCATTCTTTCGTTTCTGAATGTCTCGTGGTGTTTTGCGCATGCTTTTCCAGGACCCTTTTCCGGCATCAGGCTTAGCAGATGATGTTGGGGAAGGCCAGAATATCCTGTTACGAAAGATCTTGTTCTGGCCCGTGTGTAGGCTGGGTATGATCAACGATGGTTAGAGCCATGCATGCCGCGAAGAAAAGATCCGATAAGGCATCTTGTTCAGTCTCGTTCCTCATTTTACGATCACGATACAGATCGCGCGCCACGGCGATGCGGCGGCCCACCTCTTGCAAATACTCTGAAGCCGATCTGAATATTCCTGTGAGCATGGCTTAATTCTATATAATTTTATAAAAAATGTCAAATCACGCCTGGATTGCCGCTTTCTGTTGACGAAAGCCTGTGAAACTGTCATGGGAGAATAGGTGTTAAGTCTCTATAAGGATTGGAATTGAGCACAAACCTCGTCATCGTCGAATCCCCGGCCAAGGCCAAAACCATCAATAAGTATCTGGGCAAGGACTATGAAGTTCTGGCCAGTTTCGGCCATGTCCGCGATCTGGTGAATAAGGACGGGTCTGTCCTGCCCGATGAAGATTTCGCCATGAAATGGCAGCTTGGGGAGCGTTCTGACAAGCCTGTTAAGGATATCAAGAAGGCCATTAAAGAGGCCAATGCCCTTTATCTGGCGACTGACCCGGACCGGGAAGGAGAGGCAATTTCCTGGCATGTGAAGGAAATTCTGGATGATGCGGGGTTGCTGAAGGGCAAGACCGTGCGCCGGGTGACATTCAACGAGATTACCAAAACAGCTGTTAAGCAGGCTTTTGAACACGCGCGCGATCTGGATCAGCCCTTGATCGAGGCCTATCTGGCCCGCCGCGCGCTGGATTATTTGGTTGGCTTTAACCTCTCGCCGATTCTATGGCGCAAGCTGCCGGGTTCGCGCTCGGCTGGGCGGGTGCAGTCGGTGGCGCTGCGACTAATTTGTGAGCGCGAAGACGAGATCGAGAAATTCCGCGCGCAGGAATATTGGAGCATCGAAGCACGCTTGCACACGCAAGAGGGCGCGCCTTTCACCGCGCGCCTGACGCATTTGGCCGGGAACAAGCTGGATAAGCTAGATATCGGTTCGCAGGAGCAGGCGCAGGCGGCGGTGGACCGCATCCGTAACAAGGCTTTGCGTATCCAGAAGATTGAAAAGAAACAGGCGCGGCGCAATCCGTACCCGCCTTTTATTACTTCCAGCCTGCAGATGGAAGCCTCGCGCAAGCTGGGGTTTTCCGCGGCCAATACCATGCGTCTGGCGCAACGCTTGTATGAAGGTGTTGAAATCGGCGGCGAAACGGTGGGTTTGATCACCTATATGCGAACCGACGGCACGACGCTGTCCGGTGAAGCGGTGGCCGAAGCGCGCAGTCTTATCAGCCGCGAATTCGGCGATAAATACCTGCCTGATGCGCCGCGTCTTTATAAATCCAAGGCTAAAAACGCCCAGGAAGCGCACGAAGCTATTCGCCCCACATCCCTGAACCGTACCCCTGAATCCGTCCGGAAGGCGCTCGATGCCGATCAGTTCAGGCTCTATGAGCTAATCTGGAAGCGCACCTTGGCCTCGCAGATGGAAAATGCGGTGCTGGACCAGATGGTGGTCGATATTTCCGATGGCACGGATGATGCGATTTTGCGCGCCAATGGTTCGGCCATCGCGTTCGATGGTTTCCTGAAGCTCTATATCGAAGATCGCGACGACGACCCCGAAGACGGTGATGAAGATAATCGCCGCCTGCCGCCGATGGAAGAGGGGCAGCATACCAAGCTGATGGATGTCGTGCCCAACCAGCATTTCACGCAACCGCCGCCGCGTTATTCTGAAGCTTCACTGGTCAAGCGTCTGGAAGAATTGGGTATCGGTCGCCCTTCGACTTATGCTTCAATTTTGCAAGTATTGCGTGACCGCAATTACGTGATCCTTGATAAAAAGCGTTTTATTCCCGAAGATCGC
This sequence comes from Alphaproteobacteria bacterium, assembly GCA_023150415.1. Taxonomy (GTDB): domain Bacteria; phylum Pseudomonadota; class Alphaproteobacteria; order Micavibrionales; family Micavibrionaceae; genus JAKLKY01. Next base: position 6,446 of record JAKLKY010000042.1, read on the forward strand.
GGGCGCGTGGTTACGACCTTTTTAACGAAGTTTTTCACGCGCTATGTGGATTACGATTTCACCGCGAATATGGAGGAGGAATTGGACGCCATTGCCTCCGGCCATGTCATGTGGAAAGAGGCGCTGCGGCAATTCTGGATGGATTTTAAAGAAGCGCTGGCAGCCACAAAAGATTTAACCATTACACAGGTCATCGACCATCTGGATGCCGAGCTGGGTGATCATTTCTTCCCCGGTGGCGATGCGGCGCGCAAATGCCAGGCGTGCGGCACAGGTCGGCTGGGGTTGAAGCTCGGCAAGTTCGGCGCGTTTATTGGATGCTCAAATTATCCTGAATGCAAATTCACCAAGCCCCTCGTGGTTCCGGACAAAGAGGGCGAAGGGGAAACATCCGATGCCGCGGCATTGGCCAATGAGCCAAAAATTCTGGGCAGCGATCCCGGTACTGGGCGCACGGTATCCCTGCGGCGCGGACCGTATGGTCCCTATGTGCAGATCGATTTGCCGCCTGAAACGGCTTCTGCTGCGCCCGCAGAAAAACCCAAGCGCAAAAAGGGCGAAAAAGCGCCCAAGGTGGAAAAACCGAAACCCAAGCGCCAAGGTCTGCCGCGTGGCATGAAGATGGAAGATGTAACGTTAGAGGCAGCGCTCAAACTTCTTTCCTTGCCGCGCGACGTAGGCAAGCACCCGGAGACAGGAGAGATGATCCAGGCCGGCATCGGCCGCTTCGGACCGTATCTGAAACACGCGGGCAAGTTTACCTCGCTGCCCAAGGATGATGACGTTCTGCATGTCGGCATGAACCGCGCGGTGGAAGTGCTGGCGCTGGCCGCCGAAAAAGCCAAGAACGCTCCGCCGGGCGGCAAGCGCCGATTTACCAAGAAGAAGAGTGCATAGGGCATGGATCTGCGTGCCATTTCTGACTACATCTCGGTAAGCCCAAAGCCTCTCACCAAGCGCGAGATTGCAGTGGCGTTTGGGGTGAAGGGTGGGCCGGAGCGGATTGCGCTCAAGCGGATGCTGAAGGAGCTGGAGAAGGGCGGGCAGATTGTTAAGCACGCGGGCGGCGCGTATGGCGTTCCTGAGGGATTGCCCGCGACGCTGCTGATTGAAATCACGGACATTGATATCGACGGCGATGTGTTTGCGCGGCCGGTGGATTTTGAGGGCGAGGCGCCGCGCATAGAAATCATGCCCGAGAAGAACGGCCATCCCTCCTTGAAAATTGGCGACCGGGTTTTGGCGTCGCTCAAGCGTGTTGAGGAGGGATATGAAGCGCGGGTGCTGCGCCGTCTCGATACGCCGCAGGGACGGGTGATCGGCGAAGTACGCCTCAATAAATTTGGCGGCATTCTGATTCCGGCGGATAAAAAAGCGCGCGATGAATTTGAAATCGCGCATGCGGATTTAAACAACGCGCGGCAGGGCGATCTGGTGCTTGCCGAAGTGCAACCCACGCGACGCGGCGGTGGCATGCGCAAAAAGGCGCGCGTTCTGAAGGTAATCGGCAAGCGCGGCGATCCGCGCGCGATCAGCCTGATTTCAATTTACGAGGCGGGCTTGCGCGAAGAATTTCCAGCAAAAGTTTTGGAGGCGGTGAAAGCGCCAAAGTCCTATGGGCCGGAGCGCGAAGACCTGCGCGCCATTCCTTTGATTACAATCGATGGAGCGGATGCGCGGGATTTTGATGATGCCGTTTATGCCGAGAAAACAGACGATGGATTCCACCTGATCGTCGCGATAGCCGACGTGGCGCATTACGTGCGCACGGGCACGGCGCTGGATGATGAGGCGCAGCGGCGCGGAAATTCGACATATTTCCCTGACCGTGTCGTGCCGATGTTGCCGGAAATTCTTTCCAATGATTTATGCTCGCTGCGGCCTGATGAGGATCGCCCGTGCCTGGCGGCGCATTTATGGATCGACGTGCGCGGGCATCTGAAAAAATATCAATTCACGCGCGCGCTGATGCGTTCACATGCGCGGATGACGTACGAAGAGGTGCAGAAGATTAGAGATGATGGATTACAGATGGTGGAGAAGCAGAAGCATATTCATCCTCTGTCATCCATTATCGATCCTCTCTACGCCGCGTTTCGAATTCTTGATGATGCGCGATTGTCGCGCGGTGCGCTGGATCTCGATCTTCCGGAGCGGAAAATCCTGCTTGATGAAGCAGGAAATATGATCGGCATCAAGCCACGTGCGCGTCTGGATTCGCACAAGTTAATCGAGGAATTCATGGTTTTGGCGAATGTTGCGGCGGCGCAGGCTCTGGAAGCCAGGCGCGCGCCATGCGTTTACCGCATCCATGAATCACCATCCCCGGACAAGCTAGAGGCGTTGCGCGAATTTCTTGATAGTTTCGGCATCAGCCTTTCCAAAAGCCTGGAGATCCGACCTGCGAATTTAAACCAGATTCTGCGCACCGCGCAGGCAAGTGATAGCAGTCATATCATCTCCCAGGTGATTTTGCGGGCGCAGAGCCAGGCGCGCTACAGCACCGAGAATGCCGGGCATTTTGGACTGGCGCTCAACCGCTATGCGCATTTTACCTCACCCATTCGCCGCTATGCCGATTTGCTGGTGCATCGCGCGTTGATTGCCGCTTACGATCTGGGCGAGGGCGGGATGGTGGATGCGCTGCGGCCGCAGCTCGAGACAATCTGCGGTGAGATTTCCCAGACCGAGCGCACATCCATGGAGGCCGAGCGCAATGCAATCGACCGCTTCACGGCATCCTTCCTGTCGACCCAAATTGGCGCCGAGTTTTCCGGACGCATCAACGGCGTGACGCGTTTTGGCCTGTTTGTGACACTGGATGAAAGCGGCGCGGACGGGTTGGTGCCGATCCGCTCCTTGCCCAATGATTTTTATATTCATGAGGAGCATGAGCATGCCCTCATCGGGCGGCGCACGGGCCTGACCTTTCGGCTGGGTGGCCGGGTTAAAGTGCTTCTGAAAGAAGCGGATGGTATGACAGGATCCACTGTTCTGGAACTCAGCGATTACCCGCAGGAGCGCAGCCGTCTCCGTGGCCCTGGCAAAGACTCGCGTTACAAGAAGGGAAATAATCGTTATGCGGCTGGGCCCAAACGGTCTGGTTCCCGCAAACCAAAGGGCAAAAGGCGGAAATATACTTAAAATTGACCAAAGTCTTTGCAAACCTTTCAGGCCTTTTCTACTATCTGCCCGACAATCAACTAACAACAGGAGGACCCCATGCTTGGTATCGGTGATCGCATTCCCGCTTTTACAATGACGGCTGTAAAGCCTGGCTTTATGAAGCACGAAGAAAACGGCCAGTCCGCATTTGAGGACATCACGCAAGACAGCTTTGATGGCAAGTGGAAGGTTTTCTTTTTCTACCCCAAGGATTTCACGTTCGTCTGCCCGACCGAGATTGTCGAATTCGCAAAGCTGAACAAGGAATTTGCCGATCGCGATTGCATTGTTCTGGGTGGCAGCACAGACAATGAATTCTGCAAGCTGGCCTGGCGGCGCGAGCATCCGGATATGGCGCGGCTTGATCAATGGTCGTTTGCCGACACCAAGGGCACGTTGGTTGATGGTCTGGGTATTCGTGATTCGCGTGCTGGTGTTGCCTTGCGCGCGACTTTTATTGTTGATCCCCACGGCGTAATCCAGCATGTCAGCGTTAATGGCTTGAATGTCGGTCGCAATCCGAAGGAAACGCTGCGGATTCTCGATGCGCTGCAATCGGATGAATTATGCCCCTGCAACCGCCCCGTCGGCGGCGAGACGATCGACACCGGTGTTGAGGCAGAAAAAATTAAACTTGCCGCCTAGTCTTTTTTAAGAGCAAGGAGATAAGCCATGTCACTGGACGAGCTGAAAAATCAAATTCCCGATTACGCGAAGGATATTCGTTTGAATCTCTCTTCGCTGATGTCCGAAGAGACGCTGAGCACCCAGCAGCTGTGGGGGTGTTTTGTCGCGTGTGCAATGGCAACGCGGCAAGCGCGCCTGGTCACCACAATGGACATCGAGGCTGCACAGCGGCTGACACCTGATGTTATGAACGCGGCGCGGGCAGCGGCGGCGATCATGGGCATGAATAATGTCTATTATCGCTTTACACATTTGGCTGCGAATACGGCCTATCGTTCGCTGCCGGCGCGTTTGCGGATGAATGTCATTGCCAATCCCGGCGTGCCCAAGGCGGATTTTGAGCTGTGGTCGCTGGCTGTTTCGGCCCTGAATGGTTGCGGCATGTGCATCGATTCGCATGAGGCGGAGCTGCGAAAGCATGGTCTTTCGACGGAACAAATCCAGACAGCCGTGCGGATTGCGGCCACGATGAGCGCCGTTGCAATGGTTCTGGACGCCCAGATATCCGGCACACAGGGCCTTGCTTTGGCGGCCTAGGGCAAGATTACGCTTTGTTCTTGACATTTTACCAGGAATACCCGATAAAACGGCCTCAGGATTTATAGGAGAATTATTATGGCAAAAAAAGGCGGCGCCCTTAAGGTTCGTATGGAAAGCACGGCAGAGACCGGCTATCGCTATTACGCGAAGAAAAATCCGCGCGCGGAATACAAGCTGGAAATGACGAAATATGATCCTTGGGCAGAAAATCCCGAGACGGGCAAAAAGGGCATGCACGTAAAATTCGTCGAAAAGAAAATGCCCCCGGCGAAGAAGAATTAAGCTTCTTCTACTCTACCAGTTTACGCTCAATTTCCTTGAATTTTGCAGGGTCGAGACGGCCAATGCCCTCGAACATCACACAGTTGCGCCCGCCTTGCTTGGCTTCGTACAGGCATTTATCAGCGCGTTCCAGTACGCGCGCGCTGTCTAGTCCTGCTTCCGGACCGATCAGAGCTGCGCCAATGGATGTTGTCACGTTTAAAGGTTTGGCATGGCTTGGGCATGCAAAAGGCTCATCGCTGATGGCTGCGCGCAGACGTTCGGCCACCTGATGTGCGCGTTCCTCGCTGACGTCTGGCAAGATAACCACAAATTCTTCACCACCCAGACGCACGACCAGGTCAAAGCTGCGTAACTTATCTTGCAGACGATGCGCAAAAATTTTCAAAACCTCATCGCCGACTGCGTGTCCATACGTATCATTGACCTTCTTGAAGTAATCGATATCCAGCATCAAAACCGCCAGGGATTTCTTCTGGTCCTGGTTCTTCTGCAGCAGCTTTTCCATGTGCACGTTCAAATAGCGACGATTGTATAGACCAGTTAAAGGATCGGTCAGCGCCATAGACAGGCTGGTTTCATAAGTTGAGCGCAATCGTTCCTGGAACCGTTTGCGGCGAATTTGCGTACGCACGCGGGCCAGCAGTTCATTGCGGTCTACGGGGCGGAGAATATAATCATGCGCGCCGATCTCCAATCCGTGCGCGATACGGCCCATGTCAGGGTTCGCACCGATCATCAAAATGGGAACGCTCCGGGTGCGTTCGCTGGACTTGAAGTAGGAAACAAGCCGTAATCCGTCCTCACGCGTCATGTTTAATGAAACAATTAGAAGGTCAAAATCTTCCCGCCCGGCCATGGCAATGGCCTCTGATCCAGTTTCGGCGGATACCAGGCGGTCATGATCATGCGCCAGCGTCTCTTCGATTTTACGGCGTTCGAATTCTTTATCTTCGATGATCAAGATTCGTGCCTTTTCTGCTGACTCTTGCATAACATGTGCAGCGCTGTCGACGACGCCAAGCTGACTGGCGGTGTTTTCGCGGATGCGCCATTCATCGAGCGCCATTTTCAAGCGCACCAGAGAACGTACGCGCGCCATCAGGGCTGTGTCGTTAATCGGCTTGCTCAGGAAATCATCGGCGCCGGCTTCCAGTCCGCGGACTTTGTCATCCGCATCGGTGAGGGCCGTGACCATCACCACAGGAATATGGGCCAGTTTTGGATTTTGTTTGATGCGCGCACAAACTTCAAATCCATCCATGCCCGGCATCATTACATCCAGAAGCACAAGATCCGGGCTTTGGCTGGCGACTTTCTCAAGTGCCTCCTTGCCGCTGCTGGCGGTCAGGACATCGTAATACTCGCTGGTCAGCTTCGCTTCCAGCAGTTTTACGTTCGGCAGAATATCATCAACAACCAGGACACGGGCCGACATGGGGGCTCTTCTTCTTTATGCTTTGTGCAGATAACTATCGATGACTTCAAGAAAGCGCGCGACGGAAATAGGCTTGGAAATATAGTCCTCGCAGCCGCCTTCACGAATTTTTTGTTCATCGCCTTTCATGGCAAAAGCCGTAACCGCAATGACAGGAATATGCTTTAGGTCTCCGTCGTTCTTGAGGCGCCGCGTGACTTCCAGTCCTGAAATTTCCGGCAGCTGAATGTCCATGAGAATTAAATCAGGGCTATGCGTGCGCGCAAGATCCAGAACATTCGTACCTTCGCGCGTCTTAATGGTGCTGATGCCATGCGCCTCGAGCAGGTCATGAAACAGTTTCATGTTTAGCTCATTATCTTCGACAATCAGAACTTTCTTATCTACGGCTGTCATATTTTACCTTCCGCCTTTAAGAATAGGCTGTGCCTATAAAGATAGTGTTAACATTCTAATGTCTTTTCGGCTTCTTTGCCTTGGCGGTATTTTCGCAACTCCCTGGCAGGCGTTCCAGCGCCTTCAATGTTTGCTTTACGGAAAAAGAACCGTAATCAACGCTCATCGCACTGATGATGCCGTTCTCGTGAAACACCAAAGACATTTCATAATCAGCTATCGCCTCATCTGAATTCAGGGGAAAAAACGCCAGGTGAACCTGATGTGCAGGGGCACGCAGAAGTTCACCCTCACGCAGGCTTGCGGGGATAGCCGTCGGTAAAGTATGCACGGCGCCACTCCAGAAACTGGTAATCGCCACGGGCCCTGCTGTGTCGCTGCCATCGAAGACAATCGAACGGTTCAGGCGCTTTCCTGCGCGGATATCTTGCAAAACGCTCAGGCTGTGGCCTGTAGGAAACATCGCACCTTCGGGAAGATCAAAATTCAAATCCGAAGGCATTTTATATTGTGCCTTCAAGACGGGACCTGTGCTATCGGTTTTTCCGCGCAATTCTTCCACCACAACGCCATTGACGCGACGCTGAGAAGAAAAACTGAAAACGTGTGGCGCTATTCCTTCAAAACTTGTGAAATCGCTGACCACCTGTTCCGGAGGCGTGTCCGCATATTCATAGGTGAGGTTATAGCGATGGTTGGAGATCCAACCATCGCAGGCCGGTTGCCATTCATAGTACATTTCACCGCTGATATTCACGATTTGTGAACCGCTGCGGCTGCTGGCCAAATTAATGTCATAGATAGCGCGGTGCGGCACCAGGCCGAAATCAAGGGCAGGATCGCGCGGCAGGGCAGAAGCAGCAGATGCCCATGTACTAAAAGCGCAAAGAAAGAGCGTCAGCGCGGAGCGTAAGGAAAGGGAGATCATGAGAATTAAAGATAGCGCAAATGCTGTTAAAAACAAAGGCAGGAATTGCCGTCGCACCACCCTTTTTGAGGTTTAAAACTGGCATAGTTTTCGCATAGTCCAAAGCAGGGACAGTCTAAACCAACAGGGGGTGCCAATGCAAAGCCGTCAAACAACCATTGTTTCAGATTCAAAAATCATGACTCGTGCCAGCCATCTGCTGGAATTGACCCGTGATCGGCTGTTTATTGAGGGGCGCTGCGATATATTTGATGTTCTGGCGCGTCAGGCCCGTACATCGGCTAGCCACGAGGCGCCGCCATCGCATTAACCATTACCTGCCTGTCATACCCCGTATAAGCCCAACAAAGGGCAGGCAGATTCGCCCGGCCTTGAGAAATGCCCCCTCCAGCCTTTCTCAGGCCGGGCCTTTGTTTGCGGCCATTTTGACGCGGAATGGCCTTTTGTGCTATAAAAGGTTAACAACAGGTTAATTTTATGATTGCACAACGCAGTTTAGCTGCCCCCCTTCCTCCCTCAGATTTAGATCAAGAACGCGATCGCGTGGCCGCTCTGGTCCAACGGGATCCGTTCAGTATTGCTGTGATTTTCAAGCTGGTGCCATGGATGCGGGATTTGATCCTTTCCAATCTCGCACGTAACGGCATGATCGGCTCCTTGATCGCAACCATGTATTCCGATCCCGAGCGGGAGCGCATGCGCCTGAAGGCGGAGGAAGCCTGGCGGGAATGGCTGAAGCTCTATCTTTCGCTCCTGGCGCAGACGGCGCTGGATGTGTGGACGGTGCGTCAATCGGTGGAGATCGTAGGCAAGGCGTTGGACCGTCATATCGCGGTTGTCGAGCGGACTATCAAGGTGATCGAGAACTCATCCGATTTATTGCCCAAACAAAAAAAGAATGATGTGAGCGCCCACAAAGAAACGCTCAAGGATCTGCGCGAGCAGCGCGATAGCCTGACCAAAATTGAGGAAGAGAGCTTGCCGGAATGGGAAAAAACTCTCTCCACGAACCCGCCGCCGGCCAGCCCGCAGGCGCTGACGAAAATCCGGCAGGACGTTGAAGAAACCGTGACCTCAACGGCGCAGCGCGTGCCGGTACTCGGCTATGCCTGGAAGGCACTGCGCGCCGGGGCGCAGGGTTTGGAACATGCGATTGGTGGCGTGCATCGTTATTTTAGTGAGAAAGCAAAAGAACGTCAGGAGAAAACCGTGACACAGCGTTATCCTGATCCGAGCTGGTCCTATTCAATGCCTTTTATTTCACCGCCCGTATCGCATGAGATCCCTGTGCCCCTCGCGCGGGATGTTCAGCAGCAAGTGTCTTATCGTTTGATCAGT
>JAKLKY010000043.1:0-294 GCA_023150415.1 Alphaproteobacteria bacterium
AAGTCACGCTCATGCGTGACAACGACAACTGTTCTCCCATGCTTCTTAGCCAGGTCTTTCAATATGCGCTGAACATTAGCGCTTGAGACAGAATCAAGATTTCCGGTCGGTTCGTCCCCAAAAATAATGGGCGGATCATTAGCCAATGCGCGCGCAATAGCCACGCGCTGACTTTGCCCGCCGGAGAGTTGTTTTGGAATTTTGTGCATCTGATCGCCCAAACCCAGATCCGTCAGCAGGGCGACCGCACGCTCACGCATCACTTTCGCATTGCGTTTACCCAGTCTCTGCATC
>JAKLKY010000043.1:304-14727 GCA_023150415.1 Alphaproteobacteria bacterium
AGCATGACATTCTCCAGCGCTGTGAATTCAGGCAGAAGAAAATGAAACTGAAAGACAAAGCCAATCATTTCCAAACGGAGTTGTGCGCGCTGGTTTTCGTTTAACGCCGCCGTATCGATATCGCGTAACCAGAGCTTACCCAATGTCGGGCGATCCAAAAGACCTAATAAATATAAAAGCGATGACTTACCTGATCCAGAAGGGCCAGTGATAGCAACAAATTCACCTTGATTAATGCTGACGCTGGCTTCGCGCACCAAAGTGACAGGAACTTCGCCGGGCAAGACACGGGCCAGATCCCGGGCGTGAATTAAAGACTTCTTCTCATTGCTCATGTGTGCTCTACCCCGCCCCGCCGCGCAGAATATCAACAGGCTGCACCCGCGCAGCCTTGCGCGCCGGGAGCCATGCCGCCAGCGTCGCAGCACATAAAGCAAATGCGCCCGCGATAAGAAACTGCGTAAGTCCCCAATCAAGAGGCATGTTTACGATCTCTGTCGACCCAGGCGGCTTTAGCCGCACCTGCATCAATGCCAACATAAATCCGCTGCCCAAAGGCAAGCCCATAAGGCAGCCAAAAATGCCAAGAATTACACCCTGAATCAGAAAAATGCGCTGCACCTCCCACGCCTGAAAGCCCATAGATTTCAAAATGGCGATGTCGCGTTGCTTTTCCATCACGACCGTGGAAATGACATTATAAATGCCGAAGGCCGCCACCACCAGAACAGCGCTAACCACCGTGTACATGATCGTGTTGCGAATCGCCAGCGTGTTCATGATGTCTTCGGATGCTTCTTGCCACGACACGCTTTTATAACCGAACTGACGTTCAATTTCCGCTGCTGTCGTTTGCGCGGCCTGTGGATCAGGCAGCTTCACCAAAATAGAATTGGCGCGGCTGGATCGTCCGAGCAAAGCCTGCACTCGCTTGAGATCAACAAACGCCTGTCCGCGATCATAACTGGAACGACCAATGCGAAATATTCCCACAATGCGAAACGTGCGCACGATACCCGATGAAGCCGTTACGGTGATCGTGTCATTCATATCCAGGCTCAGGCGCTTGGCAAATTCGCTGCCCACGACAATACCGCCTGGGTCGCTGATCAAATTTTCAAGACTGCCTTCCAACATATAATCTTGAATAGTCGTTACATCGCGCATTTCCTTGGGGACCATGCCGTTCAGGCTCAGACCGTAATCCTGGCCCGCATAATTCACCACCACTTCACCCGTGAGCGAGGCAGAAGCACGCGCTCCAGGAATATCGCGGATGTATTGAATAATCTGATTATAACCGCGAATGCCACGGGGTTCGCGCATTGGCGACACATTGCGCAGCTCCACAGCGCCGTCCTTATACGTCTGCAAAAGGGGCTGCAGGCGGGGCTCGCGAAATTCATCCTGTACTGTGATATGGGGCGAATTATCAACGAGCCGGCGAATAAAATCATTCTCAGATCCCTTCATCAAAGAGGAAATCGCCAGAAAAAAGGCAACGCCCAAAATTATACCTAATAGGGATACAAAACTCTGGCGCTTGCGCGCCAGCAGGTGTTTCAGTGCAATCGCAAAATGCAAGGCCATAGAAAACTCCGGCAAGAAATTTCAGCGCGATTTTTGGACGTGTACCTTTTGCCCTTCTTCGAATTCCTCTTGCAACGTCCGCACAACGAGATCCTGATCGCTGAGCCCGGCGACAATCTCTGTGTCCTTGGCACCGCGCGCGCCCAAAGTAACAGGGATCTTGCGCAGCTTGTCTTGATCGACACTCCAAAGGAAAGATCCGCCTTCCTCATCCTTGCCCAGCGCAGCAGAAGGCACCAAGAGGGCATTCTCCGTCTTTCGCAAGATCACATTTGTTTCCGCCGTCATCCCGATCATCAGGGGCACCTGCGGATCATCAAAGCCCACCCGCATACGATAGCTACGGGCAACCGGATCGCCCTTCGGCGTGATGCTTTGCACTGTGCCGTGGAAAATTTGGCCGGGGTACGCATCGGCGCGAATAAGAACCGGCTGTCCCACTTTTATCTGGGGAATATCTTCCTCATCCACTTCCGTCGTGATCCGCAAGGGGGCGCAACATGACATCCAAAACACAGCCTGTCCGGCGGCGATGAATTCTCCGATCTCCCCGTCACGACGAATGATCAACCCTTCCGCCGGCGCTTTAAGTTCCGTATAAGACAGGGCCGCCTCGCTCGCCACGCGTGCGGCTGTCGCCGCGTCAAGGTCTGTGCGGGCCTTGTCGTACTCGTCTTTTGAGACCACTTTTCCACGAAATAAAATCGCCATGCGCGTGAAGGCCTGACGCGCGTAATCTTCTCTCGCCTTCGCTTCGCTCAGACTGGCCTGAAGATCCGGCGCCTCCAGTCGTGCCAATACCTGGTCCTTCCCTGCGGCAGCACCTTCATCGGCCAGTAACTCTACCATATGCCCCGCCGCGCGCGCGGCGATGGGCACCATGACGCTGGGCTCGACCGTGCCGGTGGCATACACCCCCTGCACCGCTGGGCCCCGATGCGGCTGGACAACCGCCACCGTTACGGGCTGGCGCCACCACCAGAACCCGGCTCCGCCCATAAGGCCGAGAATCAAAAGAACTAATAGTAACGTGTTGAATTTCATAGAGAATCGGACGAATCAAGGAAACAGCAGATCTGACGCACCAGCATACACACTTTACCAACATGGGGGAAAGACTGGCTGAGGCAAGGGATTCAAAAAAATTTGCATCTATTTCTAAGTTTATGGTAACGTGAGTGTAATCAATTTTTAAAACAAGAGGAGATGTGTTTATGGCTGATCCGGTAGCTGCGACAAAAGGTGCGATTAGTGGTGTATTTTCCGCAGCCACGAAAATCGCAAAACCTGCTGTAAAAATTGGCTTTTATGGCCTTGCTATTGGGGCCTTTGGTGCTTTAATAGCCGCCGGCTCTGGCTTAGCACTGACCCCTACTGTAGGGGGCGCAGTGGCCTATGCTGCAAAAGGATTAGGTATCGGGACAGAGTTCGTGGCCGGAAAAATCGGGGCTGGTGCAACTTATATCTCAAGCAAACTTGGCGCGCCAGCGGCGGCCGCGTAATCTTTAGCACTCTAAGAGTATACCCGCGAAGGCCTAAATCAGGCCCCATGTGCTTCCATTGGATTTTGGTATGTTAAGCTATGGTGCCCCCGGTCGGAGTCGAACCGACACATCCTTGCGGATACCAGATTTTGAGTCTGGCGCGTCTACCAATTCCACCACAGGGGCATTGCAGCTCTTATATCTGCCTGAGGCGGATATTTCAAGATCCATGCTTGCACCCACTGTCACGAGCGGTTAAATTTTCTTGCGCCTTCTTCGGCCAGGATACAAAATGCCCACCACAATTCGCCCTCTTTCTCGCCTGTTGCTGGACCTTGAGAACAGTCTCAAGGGCGAATACATCGCCATCAGCGAATTGCTGGAAACCTTTCACGAGCGCGGATTTGGCTTCTTTCTGATGCTGTTTGCCCTGCCGCTGGCCCTGCCGATTCCCAAGCCGCCCGGCATGGCCACGGTCATGAGTTTTCCTTTGATGCTGCTCACGGCGCAGCAAAGCCTGGGCTTCCATCGGGTCTGGTTCCCGCAGCGCGTCCTGCGCCAAAGCCTGCACTGCGCAACAGTAAAAAAGATGATCGATATCACCCTGCCCTGGTTTCAGTGGGCCGAGCGCATTTTGCATCCACGGCTGGGCTTTGTGACCCAAGGCGGATTTTCGCATTTCAATGGCATTTGTGGCTTGCTGATGGCGCTTAGTGTTTTGTTCCCCATGCCCGGCAGCAACATGGTGCCCTGTATCGGTATTGTTTTTATGGGCGCGGGTGTCATTATGCGCGATGGCCTGGCGATTATTCTGGGCATGGTGATTGGCATCGGGTGGATGATTTTATTTTATAGCCTGCTGCTCGTCTTCGGCATGGAAGGCGTGGAGATGGTAAAGAACTTCATCTTTTCCATGCTCTAGTCTATGATACAGGGAACAATGAATCTTCGCGCCCTTTTACAGCCGCCTCTTATTTTTCTGCTCGTGCTTGCCGCCAGCGCAATGGCCTTGATCGGCGCCTATAGCGCTGAATACGGCTTTGGCCTCGCGCCTTGCATTCTCTGCCTGTATCAGCGCATTCCTTTTTTTGCCGCCCTCCTTCTTTCCAGTTTAGGCATCGTTTTACGCCAGCGCCCGAACAGCGCCGGAATCATTCTAGCCTTGCTCACGCTCGCCTTTACTGCGAATGCAGCCCTGGCATTTTATCATTCGGGGGTAGAGCTGCACTGGTGGCCTTCGATATTTGAGGCCTGCGCCGCCACGGGACTTTCCGGCTTGCAGGGGCAAGACCTGGCCCAGGCCATCATGGCAGCGCCCGCCGTGCGCTGTGATGTCATCCCTTGGGTCGATCCACTACTGGGCCTGTCAATGGCGAATTATAATGTCCTCTATTGCCTGGGGCTTGCGGGTTTGTGCACAATGGCGCTCTGGAACCTCAGGCAATCCCGAAGAGATTGAGCGCGGCCATAAATCCTAAGGCCAATGCACTGTGAAAAATAAAAAATCCTACCGATTGTTTGAGTGTACGTTTCTTGCCAAAATTAAATAGATCTTCAAACATGCTGCTCTCCTTGGTTTCGCCTTAAGGCATAGAGCCGTAAGCCGCTGCGAGTCAAGAAAAACAGCAGCAAAAAAAGAGGCGGCGCCAAAAGCACCGCCTCCGCAGTTTTATGAGATTGATATTATTTATTGCTTAAGGTCGTCAGGTAGGCAACAACCACCATGCCTAGCATAACGTTCACAGTATAAGCCAGGTAAACACCAACGATCATAATCACCACAGCCATGATATCATTGGTGAGTTTCTTGCCCGAGAGCACAAGGCTCGAGAGCACGAGCGTCCAGCCAGCGCCGATCAATGTATGAAGGCTTGAGCCTTCAAAGAAACCACCAACAACGCCGTCAACAACACCAAAGGTCACCAGATAATGACCCAGGAATGTGGACAAGCCAATCAGCAAGATCGTGTGGAAAATAAAGAAACCAAGCGCGTCTACGAGCGAACGGTTTTGTCCGAGATTTGTTAAATGATTAAACATACTACCCTCCATTTTTACTCAGTTACTCAGTTGATCCGCTGCTTCACCATGAAGCAGCTTCATCAGCTTGGGTTACGCGTACCGCACGCGCAACCGGCTAAACTTGTTCCAGCTCCGTATCCCAGTACAAAAAATCGCCCCAGCTTTGATGCAGAAAATTGGGGGGGAATTTACGCCCAACCTCCTGCAGCTCATACAAACTTGGCTGGCGCGGACTGGTAATCGGATACATCCCTACTTCGTGCGGCAGATGACTGCCCTTGCTGGTGTTACATGACCGGCAGGCCGTCACGATATTCTCCCAGCGCGAATGCCCGCCGCGGGAACGCGGCACGACATGATCAAACGTCAATTCCTGCGTTTTGAAGGAGTCAGCGCAATACTGGCACTGCCATTGATCACGCAAGAAAACATTAAACCGGGTAAAGGCGGGCGTCCGCTGGGGCTGCACATATTCACGCAGGGCAAGCACACTGGGTAATTTCATCTCGAATCCCGGTGAGCGCACAATCCGTTCATATTCGGAAATCACCGTGACTGTTTCACGGAAGATGGCCTTCACTGCTTCTTGCCAGGGCCATAGCGAGAGCGGAAAATAACTCAGCGGGCGATAATCGGCATTTAAAATCAAAGCAGGGCATCTTTCCAGCGGGGTTACCGTATCGGTCCGAACACCGCTATAAGCAAACGCGTCACTCACTAAACCTAGGGCCATGCTATTCATAAGCACTCCTTTTCGTGTAAACCGTTGTTGCCACGGTGGAGGTTTGTAAGGGGGGAAATTACTACTAAACCTCGCGAATCCACTTACTTTCAGTATAGCATAAAACCAGCGGTTTTCTGAGGGTTTGGGCAGAGTTTTTGTGCTGCATTACGGCAATGAGCAGGTGCAGCAAAGAGAGCAAAAACAGCTTCTATACCAGCACTTTACGCAGAAATTCGCCGCCGCTCGCGATCCCCTTTTCATCGATGCTATGCATCAAAAATGGCTGTGTGTAGCCACTCACTGGAAAATCATAGTGCTGCAGCGTCATCCGCGCCATATGATAAGCCGAAATGGGCACAACTTGATCAGCCTCTCCATGAATCAAATGCACCGGGGTTTTGTGCAGTTTTGCTGCATCAATCTCACTTTCCCATACCAAAGCGCCGGAATAGCCAACGACGCCGGCAATACTTTGTTGCAGGCGGGGCGCAACATAGAGGCTCATCATCGTCCCTTGCGAAAAACCCACAAGCGCGCAGCGCTCATATCCAATGCCATAGCCTGACAAACGCTGAACGATAAAGTCTCGCAGCATTGGCGCGCTGTCTTGAACACCCTTAAGAATACTGGCCGGGCTCCAACTCTGGAGTGAAAACCACTGATAACCAAACGGCGCCATGTCACAGGCAAAAGGTGCATCTGGCGAAACAAAGACAGCATCAGGGAGATATTTTGCAAAATAAGGCGCCAGCCCCAGCAAATCACGCCCATCCGCCCCGAGCCCATGCAGCAGGAAAACCGCTTGTTTTGGCACTGTGCCAGCAGACGGTTTATGTTCATAAAAATTTAAAATCATCGCTAGCGAGGATATGAAGAAACTGCTTGCCTTTGTCCAGAGCAAAAGATATGAAATGAAAATCATTCTCATTCACAAGTGGGGATGCTTGACCACAACGCAAAGGAAATAAACCATGTTAGAGACATGCCTGATTGTTTTTCGTGAAGCACTTGAAGCCTTCCTGATCGTTGCCATCATGTTGGCCTATGTAACAAAAACAGGACGAGCGGAGTTGCGCCAGCCTATCTTTGCCGGGATTATTGCCGCGGTGCTGATTAGCGCAACAACCGGGTGGCATGTCGCCGAATTGGCCGAGGATCCTGTTTGGGAAGGGATCCTGGCCATGACCGCGGGCATTCTGGTGGCCAGCTTTACGGCTTATATCATGAAGACCGCTAAAACGATCCGTCAGGACATACATAATCACATCGAACAAAGCTCTTCTCAAGGCGGCTGGATGGCAATGACAGGCGTATTCCTGTTCACCATTCTCATGGTCGCACGTGAAGGAATGGAAACCGCATTAATGCTGGGCGCCATCAGCGCCCAAAATGATGCTCTCGGCATGTGGGCGGGCGCTTTGATCGCCATCGTTCTGGTAGCTGGTGTTGGTTACTTGTGGTTGGTGCAGAGCCAGCGCATCAATCTGCGCCTGTTCCTACAAGTGACAGGGATTTTCCTGGTTCTTTTCTCACTCCATCTTTTCATCTACGGCATTCATGAGCTTGGCGAAATGCAGGCCTTGCCATTGTTGAGCGCAGACGCGCAGCTCTGGCTGCATGAAGTGACAGAGCCTTTTGGACATGACAGTCTCTATGCCCAAGTTATTACATACAGCCTGCTCGCCGTTCCTTGCGCCTGGCTGGCCCTGTCCTACTTACGCGATCGGCTTGCAACAAAAGCGATCAGCGCGGCTGAGTAAACCAGAACATCAAAAGGGGACGGAGCGTTTGCTCTGTCCCCTATTTTTTTTGGGCTGCATTAAAGGCGGCAAAACCTTTTTCAAGATCGGCGATAAGATCCTGCGGATCTTCCAAACCGATTTGCAGGCGCAACATGGCGCCCTTTTCTGTCCATGGCACGGCAACACGGTTGGTCTGCATAACTTGTGGCTGCAAAAGACTTTCATACCCGCCCCAGGAACTGCCAACTGGAAATAATGTCAATGAATCGCCAAATGCATGATTGGCCTCGCGCGGGGCGTCTTTGAGCAAAATAGATAAAATGCCATTTGCACCTTTAAAATCACGCTTCCAGATGGCATGGGTTGGGTGATCCTTAAGCGCGGGATAGTAGACGCGTTGGACCTCGGGCCGTTTCTGCAGCCACTGTGCGATCATCATTGCGCTTTCAGCGTTCTGGCGCATGCGGATTTTCATTGTACGCAACCCGCGAAACGCCAGCACAATATTGTCCGGCGCGGCGAAAACACCAAGATCCGTCGCTGCCAGTTTAAGCTTCCGGTAATTCTCTTCATGATCAGCAACAGCAAAGCCCAGCATCAAATCCGCGTGCCCACTGATATATTTCGTTGCCGATTGCACAGAAATATTTGCCCCATGTTCTATAGGCTTAAAGAGGATCCCACCGCCCCAGGAATTATCGACGATGGTAATGATACCCTTCTTTTTAGCAACGTCCGCAATTGCCGGCACATCTTGCACATCGAACGTCGCGGAGCCCGGCGATTCCATATAAACTACGGCAGTGTTCTTTTTGAATTTTTCTGCAATGCCTGCACCAATCGTCGGATCGTAATACTCAACTTCCACGCCCCAGCGCGACAGATAGCGGTTGCAGAAGTTGCGTGTCGGCGGATAGATCGAGTCACTGACCAGACAATGATCGCCCGGCTTGAGAAAAGCGAGCATTGCGGTCGTGATCGCAGACAATCCTGAAGGCGTAGATACTGCGTTATAGCCCGCCTCAAGATCAGCCATAGCGCGCTCAAATTTTACACTCGTAGGATTGGAATAACGCGCATAGCGGTAGAGGCGATCTGTATCCTCATAAGCAGCCATATTGGGAAACAAGATGGTTGATGTCCGCGCCACGACGGGATTAACCACGCCATAATAATCTTCCGGAGCACGGCCCATATGCGCCAGACGCGTATCTTCAGACATCAAGTTAAGATCGATCTTTTTCATGAGCGTCTATTATATCCATTGTAAAAGTTTTGTCATGTTGCAGCGCAGGAATGGCATTACGTGCCTTGGCAACCTCAGACAGATCCAGATCAGCCAGCAGAACATGAGGGCCTTGTGCTGGCGCTTCGGCGCGAATATCACCCCACGGCCCAACAATCAGCGAATGGCCGAATGTCTTGCGCCCCCCGGCGTGCGTACCCCCCTGAGCCGGCGCGATGACAAATGATCCTGTTTCAATCGCTCTTGCCCGCAATAGCGTATGCCAATGCGCCTTCCCCGTCGGTACTGTGAAAGCCGATGGGACAGCAAGAATTTGCGCACCCGCCTGCGCCTGGCGGCGAAACAGATAAGCGAAACGGAGATCATAGCAAATGCTCATCCCCAGCGTGAACTGCCGCGTTTGCACCACCACGCAGCGATCGCCACCCATGCAGCGCGCACTTTCTCTGTGTTGCTCGCCAGTCGGCAGATCAACATCAAAGAGATGAATCTTGTCGTACCGGGCATTAATCCGCCCTCGCGGATTAAAAAGCACGGATCGATTATAAGGCTTATCCGCATTATCTGTCACAGACATGGATCCGATCAGCAACCAGATTTTCAACTCCTGCGCCAGCGCACTGAAATACGCGATACCCGAATGTTCTGCTTCGCGTGGAGCAATCCTTCTTTCCTTTTCTTCGGGCGCAAGGATACTATCCGTATTCTCGGGCGTGGCAATAAAATGTGCGCCGTTAGCTGAGGCCTCACGGATAAGATCGCCACAAAGCTTTAAATTATCTTGAAGCTCCGACCCAGATTCTAACTGAATGGCAGCAACACGAATCATGAGGCTGCCTTTAGAATGGAATCCAGCTCACCTCGATCATTCAAAGCATAAAGATCATCACTGCCGCCGATATGCTGCCCGTCAATAAAGATCTGCGGAACCGTGCGTGCTCCATTGCTGCGGATGAGCATCTGCTCACGTGCCGCGTCATCCTTGCTGATATTGTATTCTGTATAAGCTGCGCCTTTGGCCTGCAACAGTGTCTTGGCGCGGACGCAATAGGGACAGACGTCTTTCGTATATATTTCTATTTTAGGCATAGGGTGGCTCCTTTTAATTATTCTCTATATACTTAGAGCGTCATGACAAAGAAAAAAAGTGTCCATGTTGATGTGGCCATCATAGGCGGCGGCGTGCCTGGATTAGTACTTGCGGGATTGCTGGCGCACGCCGGTATCAGCGTCCGGATCATCGACCCGCAACCCCCAGCCGATGCTACGAAATTAAAGCCTTCGAGCCGAACAGTGGCGCTATTGAATAATTCCTTGAATATTCTTGCCGCTGCAGGATTACAAGATCCCGCACGCTATGGCGCACCATTGCAGACCATGCGTCTGGTTGACGATTCACATCCAAAGGCGCGAGTTATCAAGGTTGATTTTCGCGCAGAAGATCTAAGCGAAACGCAATACGGCACGAATATCCCCCTGAATATTCTGCGGGCGCGTCTGGCCACGCTTCACCGAAAAATGATGCGGATTACCACTTTAAAATCATTCACTGTCCAAGCACACAGCGTACAACTGGCCTTAAGCGATGGCTTGCAAATTCATGCCAAGTTGGTCGTTGGCGCAGACGGACGCAAATCACTGATCCGGGAAAAATCGGATATTCCCCTCTGGAAGCATGATTACCATCAATCGGCGCTCACATTCATCATCAATCATAGCCGCCCGCATCATAATATTGCTACAGAGTTCCACCGTTGCGGCGGCCCTCTGGCTTTGGTCCCACTACCCGGGAAGCAAAGCAGTGTTGTCTGGGTCATGCCGACAGATGAGGCTGAGCGCACATTGCGTTTAAAAAAGAGCGATTTTGAATCCGCGTTTCAGAAAGCTTTAGGTCAGCACATGGGTCAAGTTACGCTAGTAGATACGCCGGCGTGCTGGCCACTGATTTTGCTCAAAGCGAAATGTCTAACCGCGCCGCGCATCGCCCTGATTGCCGAGTCTGCGCACGTAATTTCCCCGATCACCGCTCAGGGCCTTAACCTCAGCCTGCGCGATGCGGCTGCGCTGGCTGAAAGCATTATCACGCATGTCCGGCTTGGCCTCGATGCAGGAGATCCGGCCGTATTAAGGGGGTATGAAAATGCGCGTCGGCTTGACCTCAATACACGCATATATGGAGTACATAGCTTGCATCAGATGGTGAGCACACAGTCGCCAGCCCTGCGCTCTGTGCGTCGGGGGGGATTGCAACTGATTAATGGCATCGGACCGCTGAAGAAAATGGCGATGAAAGCGGGGTTGGGCTAAATATCCTTGATGAGATTACTTCACCACCCGCGCCAAGGTCAGCACATCCACCCGCGCCGCCCCTGCCTTCATAAGAATCTTAGCGCATTCGCGCACTGTTGCACCGGTGGTCAGAACATCATCGATTAAGACAATACGCGCACCTTGCAGACGGCTTTGCCAGCGCGGATGTACGGCAAATGCACTGCGTACATTGCGTAGACGTTGCTTGCGTTTGAGATGCCCTTGGGATGGTGTGTGTCGAACCCTTCGCAAAAGATCAGGGGCATAAATTTTTTCGCTTCGTTTTGCTAGGGCCTTGGCCAGTAAGGCGGCCTGATTATAGCGGCGTGACAACAGACGCCAGGGATGCAGCGGCACCGGTACGATTAATTCTGCCTGCCTCAGCATGTCCGCTCCCGACCTCTGCAGCCAGGGCAGAAACGTCTCAACCGCATGGGTTTTATCGCCATGCTTAAAGCCTAATATTATGTCTCTCGCACCGTCATTGTAACGCAGCACCGCCCGGGCACTGCTATATGGTGGCTTTTGCTTCAGACAATCCAGGCATGTCATGGTAATTTCCCCTGCGAAATCAAAGGGAAAGCCGCAAATATCACAATAAGGCGCAGAAATAAAATCCAGGCTCTTCCAGACTTTTGGCGCCAACATACCATTGCGCTCAACAATTTCGCCGCTGCTCACACAGCGCGGTGGCAATGCCACATCAACGGATGTCGAATCCTATATCGAGCGGCGTAATCTGCTGCTCAAGGATGTCGACCGCGCCATCATTCGCCAGGCCTGGTTTACGCTTTCGCATCTTTTGCTCGACGACGGATCCAAAGTTGTGGATATGGGCTGCAACGATGGCAGCATGACCTACGCCATGGCGGCGATGAACCCCAAAATTCGATTCATCGGACTGGATAAAAGCAAGCGCCAAATCAACAAGGCACGGGAAAAGTATCATCTGCACAATCTGGAGTTTCAGATTGGCGATGTTTCAACCGAAATCTTTGGCCCCGAGTCATTGGATGCCATCATCAATTCCTACATTCTTCATGAGGTCTATTCCGGATCGCGCTATAACGAACGCATCGTCAGCGAAACTCTGCGCAAGCATTTTTCAATGCTTAAGAAGGGCGGGATGATGTTTCTACGTGATTATGTGCGCCCGCCGCCAGGGCAGTTTGTCCTCATGGAAATGCCAGACAAACCAAGTAAAGGTCAGGACATCAAAAATTTGTCCGACCCTGATCTTCTTCTATGGTATGCGCAGCATGCGCGGCCGCGTCAGGATCCGGGCTGCGGCGGCTTCTTTATGGAAGAATTACCGGCCCGCCATCCCAATACGCGGCTGTTCCGCCTGCCCTATAAATGGGCCTATGAATTCATCATGCGTCTTGATGATCGCGTGCATTGGGAGAATGAGCTGCCGATTGAATACACATTCTTCACCGAGCGCGAATTTCTGAAGGAGTTGCGCGGATTTGGCGCACGTGTGCAATATTACGGTCCGGATGCAGACGAAGATTTGATTCAACAAAAATTCGGCGACCGTTTTCGCCTGTATGATGATAGTGGCCATCCCATCGGCCCTCCCGCAAATGGTTTTATTGCACTTTCAGTCAAGATGGCGGAGCGGCGCAGCCTGAATTTTGAAGAGCGCAGACCCTCAACACGGGCAGAAGATAGTAAACTCATGCTTACTGCCATGCGCGACGAGAAAACAGGCAAGATTTACGACGTTGTTTCGCTTGGGCAGGAAACCGCTGAAATTCTGCCGTATTTTTTGGACGAAGAAAATCGGCTAAAAATCTATCTTCATGATGGCCTGGCACGCGCAGTGGCAAATGCCGTGCCGCGTGCGGGCACGCATCTCGACGGTCGACGCTGGTCGGGGCATATGGTTGAACCGCTTAGCCTGCCTCTGGAATATATCGGCACACCGCAGGAGCAAACCCCACGCAATGCGCAAAAAATCGCTCGCGACTTTTTAGGCCTGAAGCCACGCGGCATGGTTTCTTTCGAAGTCGGACCCGATTATTACCCCGAGCCAACCTATATCGAGGAGCGAATTCACACATATTTCCTGCCGGTTGAGCCAGCGCATGGCCCTGTCCATCCGCGCAGTGACGCTGGACAGAGCAAATTCCTGGCGCGTGGCGTTTTGCGCATGATGGATGCACAGCACATCCTGAACGCCATTTCAGTCGGCCTCATCCCCAACGGACGACTTGAGCTTCAGATCCTGTACCTTTTTAACAAGCTCAAGCTGGTTGTTGAAAACTGGACCAGCAAGCAAGTCATGTTTGAAGTCAGCACCGTGCATCAGGATAAATCGCTACGAACGATGCTGGACAACTGGGGCGATGGCATTGGCCGCTTTAAGAAAGTGAAGGGTCTTACAGGTGGGTTGCGCCCTGTCCATTCCGTGTTTGTCGAAGAAGGCCACAGTCGCGGCGCAATTACGGGCCTCAGCGCGCAAGAGATGGATTTTGTGGTGCACTCCGGCCGCACCGTAAACACGGCCGTTGTTTTGCCCCTTACTCTTGGATTGAAGCAAGATGTACATGCAGGCTTTTTATTAGAACATACGCCAGTGCCGCAGCGATACGAAGGCAAGAGCCTGACCATTATGGCGCCCAGCTTTAACCTGCCGCGTGAGATCACATCCTTGCAAGACGCTAAAAAATTCGTTGCTGAGCAATATGGTGTCCTGCCTGAGCTGATCATAAAGATGGGCGAGAGCTATTACAGTCATATCGGCATCACACCACAGCGCATCTACCCTTTTGCCGTTGTCCTGCCGGCTGATTTCAAAAAGCCCCCGGGAACGGCGTTCCTGCCTTTTAAATATATGGCGCGTCTGAGAAAGGCCGGAGGATTCCTAAAGGACACACACTTCATGGTTTTGATCGGCCGCGCTTATCGTTACCTGCATGAATCATTGAAGCTGGATATGCAGTACCAGTCGCGACTGATCGCCAGCCAGCATTTCGGCAAGTCAAAGCCAGAGTGGTCACTGCCTCTGACCTATGCGCGCGCCCCCTCTCTTCCACCAGTTGACGAAGCGCCAGCCAAAGACACCCAAACATCTGCGCCTTCAGCCGATATCATAAAGTTGACACCGCCGATCAAGGCAGCATCTGCAAGCATCCCATCGCCCCCGGTTGATTTCGAGGATGAAATGGATGCGTTTTTTAATGCACTGGAGAATGCGCCCTACCAGCCAAAGCCTCAGAAATGGTAGCCATGCCTGATGTGTTTGACCGTGAAACCCTGCGCCGAAATAGGGCACGGTTTCGTTCCGCACATGGGTTTTT
>JAKLKY010000044.1 GCA_023150415.1 Alphaproteobacteria bacterium
CTCTGTGTTGGGCGATCTGGACTTGATTTATATTATTCGCTCCAAGGGGCCTGAGTATTGGTGCGAAATCGCCCGGCGTCAGGCTATGACGGATCAGGTCATGGAATTGCTGGCGCGCACACGCGATTTCAACACAGCTGTTGCGTTGGCCGAGAATGAGCATATCAAATTAACGCCTGCTGCGCAGCTGGTGCTGGCAGATTTGGCGCAGAATAAAGAGCCTCTGGCGCGCCCCTTATTGCGACGCGAGGAGATCACACCTGATATTGCGCAAAAACTCTATGCGTATGTTGGTGCGGAATTGAAATCTCTGATCGCCGAACGGTTTGGCCCAGCGGGTGCAGCGGTGGCCGGGCCAGTGGTTGATGAAATCGTCATGGAATTTGCCGAAGCCAAGGATGAGGACTCCCTTCAGCCTCACAGCACCGCATTGCGTTCTGCAGAACGATTCAAGGAAAAGGGCCTGCTGACGACCAAGATGATGCTGGGTACGCTCAAGCGCGGGCAGATGCAATCCTTTGTTGCTCAATTTTCTGTCTTTGCCGATCTTACACCCGAACTGACGGCACAAATTTTGATGCAGGAAAGTGGTCAGGCCCTTGCGATTGCGTGCAAGGCGCATGAAATTCCCAAGGCGGATTTTGTGTCCATTTACCTGCTGACCAACCGTATCCGCCATCCGGGCAAAATGGTCGACGTCAAGGACATGACGCGCGCGATCGCCTATTATGACCGTATCAAGCCTGATGTTGCACAAAACCTTCTAAAGACTTCGGCGCAGGATATTTTTTCGGATAAAGAGCACGTCTAAGCGGCGTTGCCTTGCTTTGCTGATAACGCTGCCACGCCGGGCAGTTCGCGGCCTTCCAGCCACTCCAGAAAAGCACCGCCTGCGGTGGACAGGTATGTGAAATCATTAGCGCAGTTGGCGTTCTCGAGCGCAGATACGGTATCCCCGCCGCCGGCGATGCTGATGCATTGGCCTGATTTTGTCGCTTGCGCGACGGCTTGCGCCAGCGCGTTCGTTCCGGCATCGAATGGTTTCATTTCGAAGACGCCCATGGGTCCATTCCAGACAATCGTTTTTGCCTTATGCACCAGTGTGCGCACATTTTCGATGCTGCGCGGGCCGAGATCAACGGCACGCAGATGCGGAGGCAACGCAGTGGCGTCATGCGAATACGCCGAGACGCCAGGCGACAATTTTTCTACACAGGTCAAATCTAGCGGCAAAACAATCTGGCAATTTCGTGCGGCGGCCTTTGCGCTAATGGTGCGGGCCTGATTGATCATATCCGGCTCAGCCATCGATGCGCCGACGCTATGCCCTGCGGCCAGCAGGAATGTATTCGCCATCGCGCCGCCCAGGACCAGGTAATCGACTTTCTGCACCAAATTTTCCAGCACCATCAGTTTCGTAGAGATCTTTGAACCTCCCACGAAGGCCATTACGGGATGCTGCGGCTTGCCCAGAGCCTGTTCCAGTGCGGCGATCTCTGCGCCCATCAACAAGCCCGGCGCAGCCGGCAGAAGATGAGCCAGCCCTTCCGTCGAAGCATGTGCCCGGTGCGCGGCGGAAAACGCGTCGTTGATGTAAAAATCGCCCAGCGCAGCGAGCGCACGGGCGAAGGCCGGGTCGTTGCCTTCCTCACCGGCATGAAAGCGCAGATTTTCCAGTAGTAAAACATGACCGGGCCTGAGGTTCTGGGCGCGTTGCTGCGCCTCGGGCCCAATGCAAACAGGGGAGAAATCAACGTCTTGAACATCCCAGCGTTCCTGCAAAACAGGGAGAATAAATTGCAATGAGTATTTGGGATTGAATTTTCCCTCGGGGCGCCCGAAATGCGCCATCACAATAATGCGGGCCTGCGCCTGACGCAGGGCATCGATGGTTGGTTTGACGCGGTCGATGCGGGAAGTCTCGGTGACTTTGCCGTCCTGCACGGGCACGTTCAGGTCCACGCGCAAAAGCACGGTCTTGTCTTTTAAGTCCCAGTCTTTAAACGATACGGTTTTCATTTAAATCGATTTATACAATTCCATCGTTTCAATCAACCGGGCGCAAAGCGGCGGGTCCATCGACGAATGTCCGGCATCGGGAACAATTATATAATCCGCCTCGGGCCAGGCCTGATGCAGGCGGTGGGCGGTGATGATCGGACAAATGACATCATAGCGGCCATGAATAATGGTTGCCGGGATGCTGCGCAGGACATGAACACGCTTAAGAAGGCTTTGCGCCTCAGGGATAGCATCATTGAGGAAATAATGGGCTTCGATCCGGGCCAGGGCGCGCGCGTGAAGCTTTTCTTCCATTGTGGTCACGGTTTCGTAGTTTGGTTTCAGACTGGCGCAGGCGCTTTCATAGAGTGTCCAGTTCAGTGCGGCTTCGATTTGCACGTTCTCATCAGGGCTCGTCAGGCGCTTGTAATAGGCGCGCACCAGATCATGACGTTCTTCTTCGGGGATAAATCCGGCCAGTTGCTCCCAAGCTTCGGGGAAGATGTTGCGGATGCCATGCATGAACCAGTGAATTTCTTCTGGCGAGAGCAGAAATATTCCGCGCAGGGTTAGGCTGAGGCAGCGCTGCGGATGCTCTGTGGCGTATAACAGCGCCAGCGTGCTTCCCCATGATCCGCCGAAGATATGCCACTGTTCGATGCCAAAACGTTGACGCAGTGATTCGATATCCTGTACCAGATGCGCGGCGCTATTGTTCTCCAGCCCGCCTAACGGTGTTGAGCGCCCTGCGCCGCGTTGATCGAAAATAATGATGCGGTAATGGTCAGGATTGAAAAATCGACGATGTGTCGGTGTCGCGCCAGCGCCTGGGCCGCCATGCAAAAATACAACCGGGCGGCCCTGCGGGTTGCCGCTTTGCTCCCAGTATAATTGATGTCCGCCGTCAACGGTAAGAAATCCAGTTGAATAGGGGGTGATCTCGGGAAAGAGACAGGCAGGATATGGTCGTTTTACAGTCATGGCTCTAGCGTTCCATCTCCATCAGCGTGCCCGGTGGTGTGCTCAGCTTGGGCGGTGCGCTTTGGCTTTGCGGATTTAAGCCGTTTTGATCCAGAATTTCAACAGCTTCGGCATGTGTGAGCGCAATGGAGGGTCCGTTGATAGCCTCGATCCAGCCGCGCACACGGATCTCCTGCCCGCGCCATTGCAGCGGGTCTACCCCGGCGCGCGTGAGAATGCGCCGCGCATCGCTGGCGATTACGATCGTGAAATCAGTCTTCCAGTCCGGCCCGAAATTCAGATAGATCGTATTATTCTTCAGAGCTGCGCTAAGCACGCGACCCTGAACGATTTGAAAGCTGTTGATGTGTTCCGTTGCCTGATCGGGTGTAATGACAGGATAAAGCGGCCACAGACCGTCGTTTTTATGGCGCGCTTCGGACTCGGCCTCGAGCATAGCCTGGGCCATTTCAGGGTTGCGGGGGCCAGTATCCATACGTGCGAGGCCAAGCCGAAGCATGGCGCCTTGCACCCAGAGATGGTCCTTCTGCCGCACCAGATGCGCCAGCGCATGGCCCATGACATTCGTCCGGCCCCAATCCTTACTGCGCGTTTGATAGAGGGTGACGGTTTGTCCTTCCAGCATGTCTTTAAGAATATCCCGTGCGGTTGTGGCGAGAAGCCCCGGATTGTCGATGTCGTAGTCGGGAAAATTCAGCCCGCTCAGGCGTACGACGCGGCCGTCTTCCAGCAGGATATGGTAGGGGGAAATGACCTGCATCACGCGCGTATTGCCCATGGGGCGCAGGGTGCTGAAATCCGCTGTTTTGCTGGCTGTCGCAGCACAGACTGAGCCAGTAGTGAAAGCACTGGTCAGGAGCATGAAAAAGGCTATGATCACTTTCATGGAACTCAGGCATATCATACTTGGCGCTCAGGTCATCGGAATTTTATGCGTCCTTGTTGCAAGCGGCCTGCTGGAAGGCTGTTCGACCAATCCTGCGACTGGAAAGCAACAATTCGCAGCCCTGATGGGGCCGGAGCAAGAGAAGTCCGTTGGCGTGCGTGAGCATGAAAAGATTGTCGCACAATTCGGCTTGTATGAGGATCCTGCCCTGTTGTCGTACGTGCGGCGTGTCGGACAACGCGTTACGCGCGATACGGAACGACCGGATATCGTTTATCAGTTCTATATCATCGACAGTCCGATTGTGAATGCGTTTGCCTTGCCGGGCGGTTATATTTATATCTCACGCGGGTTATTGGCCTTGGCGAACAGCGAGGCGGAGTTGGCCGCTGTGCTGGCGCATGAAGCCGGCCACATTACAGGGCGTCATGCTGCCGAACGTTATTCGCATGGTGTTCTTACGTCTTTAGGTGCGGCTGTAATTTCGGCGGCTGTGGATCATCCTGATGTAGGGCAGGCGTTGAACCTGGGTTCAAACCTTTATCTCAGCTCCTATTCTCGCGGGCAGGAACACGAAGCGGATTCGCTAGGGCTGCGTTATATGAGCCGCGCCGGTTACGATCCCCAGGCCATGAGCCGCTTTTTGAATACGCTGGAACACGATGAAGTCTTCCGCAGCCACCGCCAGAATGGAGCACAAGCGCGCGTTCAGCGCATACCGGGCTATTTCTCCACCCATCCTGCGACATCTGAACGCGTTGCCGCTACGTCGCGCGAGGGAGAGCAATATCCCGCCGGCGATGATGGCCGTGCTGCCTATCTGGCGGCAATTGAAGGTTTGATCTATGGTGACAGTGCGACACAGGGCTTTGTGCGCGGAAGCAGCTTTTATCACCCTGAATTAGGTTTTGGTTTTGATCTACCGCAGGATTTTGAAATCAGCAACGGGGAAACTGCTGTGACTGCTCGTGCGCCGGATGGCAGTGCGCTGGTGTTTGATATGGCTCAGGGGCCTGCGGGATCTTCGGCAACGGACTATCTGGCGCGGGTGTGGATGCGCGATCAGCCGGTTAAGGGGCTGGAGTCTATAACGATCAATGGCCTTGCTGCTGCTGCCGCCTATTTTGATGGGCGCGTCAATGACGCGCCGATGACAATCCGGCTGATTGCGATCGACTGGGGTCAGGGTCGCTTTGCGCGATTCCAGCTTGCCATTCCGCGTCATATTTCCAACACGCGGCTGGATGCGATTAAAATTGCCACGTACAGTTTTCGCCGTCTGAGCGTGTCTGAGATAAGTCGTGTACAGCCCTTGCGCATCACTATGATTGTTGCCAGTGCTGGGGATACGGTGTCCTCCTTAGCCGGGCGGCAGGCGCCGGGTGCTGGCGGTGAAGCACTGTTTCGCCTTCTTAACGGCCTGAATAAAAATGCCCCGGTTATCGCGGGGCAGAAGTATAAGGTCGTGCGGTAGAAATAGAATAAATTCAGCTCAATTCGCGCAATCGCCATCCGCCGCAGTGGATTTAACGCGGACATGGTGTGACCATGTCGGGCCGGAAGCAACGCCCTTTTCTTTGACCAGCGCACGGTAAGTCCCGACTGTGTCTTTCTTGACGGTGATTATGATCTCGTTTGTGCTCATGCCCGCATAATTGCCGGACTTGTCATCGGGATCGATGAGGGAAGTCAAGCCGGTCTCTGGCGAGATTCGCTCCGGCAGAACCACGCTGCCCGGATCATCAACGCGCGGATAGAAATACCATTGATAAAGTAGTTCATTGCCGCGCGGCGAAACAGCATTGAGATTGAGCTTTACAGTGTTGTTGCAAGCGGCGCTGGCATGATCGGGTTGCTTTGTGATGACAGCATAATAAGGCTTTTGCAGGTCAGCCGGAACAGTCTGCGTATAGCTGGGCGTCTTGGCGATATTGATGAAGGTCGTGTTGTCAACCTTCTGTCCGACGCTTGCAGAAATGAGTGGAACGTAACCTTGCTTGGCTGCGTACTCCATAAAGTTTTTGATTGATTTGGTGTTGGTTTCCCAGCCGCCGTTCCATTTTTGGTATTCAGGATCGCATTCGTTTTTATTGATGGCCTGCGAATCTTCATAAAACCAGGTTTCGTGGCCTGGATTGATAAAATCGGCCAAGACGAGCGGTTGAAGTTTCTTAGGCGCATTGGCGCAAAACGATTGCTCGGAGCCTGCATATTCGCCTTTCAGCTTATTACTCTGCATGAAGGCGCCCGCCACAACGTGCATAATGTCGGGCTGCATGGATTCACCCACAAAGTGAATTTCAGGATAGTGAACTTGCCAGTCTTCAATGATCTCCATGCCAAGGGCGCCGCGTTGCGCGAATTGGTCAAGTCCGATCCATCGCGCGCCGTATTCATGGGCAAGACCGACTTCTTTGAAAGATGCCTCGCGTAATGTGAGATCGTGTGGATCGTAGAGTGTATAGGCACTGGAATTCCAGCCGCCCAAAGTGACCTCCGTCGAGCGGCCCCACCAGAACCCAAATCCTGATTTATTTTGTGTATAATCAGTCAGTAAGTTCAACGTATCCCGCATGCGGTGTGAGCCGTCAGAAGCTTGAATGTTCTCGATATGAGAGAGCATTTCAAAGCGGTAGTTGGTTTCGAGCAACAGATTAAGACCGCTGGGGCTCCACATCATGCTTCTGTTCCAGCCATAGCCGCCTTGATCCAGTGGCTTTGTCATCATCTGGAGCTGGTTGACAATCGGGCCAAAGCCATTTTCATCCGGCCGCAGATTTGGGAAGAATCCATGCGGATTGGTTTTGGCATCCAAATATGACGTCTGCGCATAGCCATAGCCAGACACCGGCGTCGGATTGCGCAAATAGCGTACCGCGCCGTATTTCTTCTGGAAGAACTCTCGGTAGGGTTCAAGCAAGCGCAACCATGCATTCTTTTCTTTCTTCTCAGCTTCGGTCGGGTCTGCCATAACGCGCACTGTGAATTTATAGGTGCGTATATGCCCGGTAGGATTGTCCGCATCATAGGGCTGCAAGTTGAAATTCGGATTATATCTGCCTTTTTTCGGATTAGGAGACATCGAAACGCGGTAATGGTTTAAAACGGCTTCAAGGCCGATTGCGAAATCATGTCGGTATTCCAACACCGGATACTGCATGGCAACACCCACGGAATATTCACGCGAGCCGCCATCCGCCGAAGCGATCTTTCCACGCGCGACGATCGCAGGGGAATAAACGTTTGTGGAGGGGTAGAAATCCGTTCCAGTTTGGAAATATTTGTTGTTGCCGGATGTCTTTGCGGGTAATTCCTGATCTTGCTTGAATAGGTAATTAAAGCTGCGATAGGCCACGGCGCCATCTTGATCGCCGTTTAGGAAGGGAATATTTGCCGCAAAGAACGCGCCGATGCAGCGTGCAGCAGGGCCCGTATTCACAAGCGTAACAGTGATGTCATAGCCATTGGGCTTACTTTCGAAGATGATATCTGTTGGCGATATAGGGTTCATACAGTCATGTGACCAGGCTGTGTCATAGACTTTTTTGGTGTCTCGGTCGGGATTGTGATCATTGCCTTTGCCGATGTCATCAGGGCTAATAATAAGAGCGCCGTTCGCCTTATCGATGAGCTTTACTTTTTGCTCTTTCGAATCATAAGTGGCCTCAAAATCAGGTGTGTATCCTGTATCGCCATTCCCATCGCCATTACCGTTGTCGCCATCGCCATTGCCATTGCCATTGCCGTTCCCATCGCCATTGCCGTTGTTCCCATCGCCATTGCCGTTGTTCCCATCGCCATTACCGTTGTTCCCATCGCCATTACCGTTGTTCCCATCGCCATTGCCGTTGTTCCCATCGCCATTACCGTTGTTCCCATCGCCATTACCGTTGCCATTATTGCCAGAGCCGCTACCACCGGAACCGCTGCCACCTCCGGAACTTCCACCACCAGAGCCGCCACCACCGGAGCCACCACCGCCAGAGCCGCCACCGCCAGAGCCGCCACCACCGGAACCACCGGTATCACCGCCGGAGCCGTTATCGCCCCCGCCATTCTCATTTCCAGGGGGAGGCGGAGGTGGAGGATTTTCTTCGTCATCTTCATCGTCATCGCTACCGCGTGACCCACCGCCGCCATCGGGACCATTTCCCTTTGCATTATCATGGGGTGAAGCCGGGGGTTGGTAATCAACAGGGGCTTGTTCGTCTACGCCTGTCATATTGGCGGGCTGAATATTTCCGATCAGATTTTCGGCAAAGCTCAGGTTCTTTTCATAGAGGTCTTTGGCCTTGCCCATGGCAAATTTCGAAATTTGTCCAATGCGCTTTTGAATGCTTGGAGAAGCTGACTCAACGCCGGTGCTGCTTTCCGATAGATCTTCTGTCACCATGGTGACAAGGGCATAAGTCGAGGCGAGGCCAATCAGCCCGGCACACAGCAACTTCAGAATATGCTTACGCATAAGGATTGCCCCCAGCCGCAGATACCTTAGAAACTCCAGAGTCGCGCCCTGTATAAAATTTTTCTAATAAATAAGACGCGACGCCCCTATCCTTCATGATGGGGATAAACGGTAAACATTCCGTTAAAAAGATCGGATTTTCCTAAAATTTTATGGATTTCTGCGGTATTTAGGGGTGCGCATGAATAGCAACATTGGCGGACAGGGGGGGATTCGAACCCCCGATGGGCTTGCACCCATTTCGGTTTTCGAGACCGACGCGTTCAACCGCTCCGCCACCTGTCCTTTTATTCTCACTCTTCAAGTATGCGCGCTTACGCGCGCTGGCGCACCGCCACCTGTCCTGTTTTGCCTATCCTCTTATCCGCTTGGAGGCGGGATTTCAAGGTAAACATCACATCCTGACACCCGGAGCATTGTTGATGTCATCGTTCAGCTCTCTCAGGCGGCGTTCTAAGGCAGGGCCACTTAGCGATTTTTGAGCGTGCTTCTTTAATTTTTCTGTTCCCTCTTGATTAAAGAGCTGGCGGAACTTCATGCGTGTCATAACGTAGTCGCTCATCAGCGCGGCATCGTCGATTGTAACCGGTCGAATGCTGAGACTGTGTGTGGCCCCGCTATAGTTCAGAACAAAGCCGCGCACCAGATAGGCATGATACATAGCCTTGCACATATCCAGCACCTCTGCAGCATCGGCCTGTGAATGCAGGGGAATAGTGTGCGCATCTTGCGGGGGCTGATATTCTTGCAGCTCCGTGTGGATCGCATGCGCGTCGCGCAGATTGGAAAATTCTTGCGTTGCGGCGAAGGCAGTCGTTGGTGTTGTGATCGTCGTCATAAAAAACTCCAAAAAATAAATGTGGCGGCTGTTCAGCCGTATTAAAAAACCAGAAATGTCGGGGGAGGGGATAGATGATGGCGCGGGTCAGCACCACCCAAAATGGGCGGTAAAAGCAAATGCGCGGTGGTTCAGATCCATAACCATAAAGTATTTATAGAATATAATGAGTATATAATGCAAGAAAATATTATGTGCTGTTCTTGAAATTCTGCCAGACGCGCTTGATATCCGCACGGCTGGCCGTGTTGAGGGTCAAACCTTCGCGGGCGAGATTGGCTTCAAGCGCCTGAAAACGGCCCTTGAACTTCTCCATGGCCAGGGTGAGGCAGGTCTCGGCGTTCAGATCCAGCGTCCGCCCCCAGCTGATGAGGGAAAAGATCACATCGCCGAATTCGTCCTCGATCGCTGGGCGCGCACCGGAGGCAAGGGCGGCTTCGAATTCCGCGCATTCTTCTTGAAATTTACGTCGTGCCTCATCGGCGGAAGGCCAAGCGAAACCAGCATTTTCGGCTTGCTGCAAGGTTTGATCGGCTATGGCCAACGGGGATTTTACAGCACCCATTTGATCATCACCTGCGGCACGACCTCATCCAGCCCCTCAACGCCGTAAGCATTGTGCCAGTAGCGCAGCTCGGTTCCGATATAGGCATGGCCCTCATCGGCAACGCCCCAGATCTTGCCCGCATCCAGCAGCAATTGCGGCTGGGTATGGAGATTGGTGGTGCCGTGCTCGCCCCCCGCGTAATCGATATAGCCATCAAATGTGCCGGGGATGCCGCCCAGATTGAAAGGTCTGCTCCAGACCGGTGTGACCTGCCAGCCTGTACCCTCTATATCCGGATTTTGCCGAACATAGGCGTTGAGCTGAAACATCGCAAAACCTGGCAGGTTGAAGTCCACTGCGCCGCCATAAAGATATGCGTCATAGCGCCGCGCCTTTTCCCACGTGGTGGAGATCAAAACATCGCTGATCCAGCCATAGGACAGATCTAGCCCAGCCATCTTGCCTAGCGACAGGCGCGGTGAGAATTCGGCATTGATCAAATCCGGATGGCCCAGTACAGCATCGAAGGTGAGGTAATTATCGCCATAAGCCCAGCCGTGGCTATGCTCGAAGGTGAAGATGCTCTGTGTTTCCTGCACAGCTTCAAATTGTTTACCGTGCAGCAACTGGAAGTTGGTGCTCTGCCAGTCAAATAATCCCTCAGCGGCGCGCGCCGTAGGGGCAATAAGAAGAAGCAAATAAAAGCCAAGCATGCGACGCATATCTATTCTCCTTTACTTTTTAGTATAAGATTGTCTTTTAAAGACGAGTTTTTGGATTAGCGCAAGTGACTTCTAAAACGTCATGTGCCAGGCGGGGATGGGGCCGATGAGAGATTCAAGGCGCGCAATTTCGCCGTCCAGTTTCTCCTCTAGATAGGCGCGGTCCAGCGGATTGATGATTGTGGCTTTGGCGTCGGGGTTTTCCTTGCCGAAGATGACGCGCTTGAGTCCGGCCTTTTTGGCGATATTGACGAGACTGTAGAGCTGATGCCGACGCAGCCAGTCTGCGCCGCGCTGAGCATAACGCGCGAGCAGGCCAGAGCGCGAATAGGTGGTGGCGTTAAAGCGTTCGTTGATTTCTTGCGGCGCGGGCATGAAGGGCAGCCCGAGCGCATTGCAAACATTTTTTAGGAATACTTCCTGGTTTGATTCAAGATCTTCTTGATAGACGATGTTCAGGGCTTCACGCGGGAAATGGCGCAGCCAGTTCTCAAGATGACCGCAATAGCGGCTGCTTTCCAGGATTTGGGGATTCTGTGCACAGGCCTCGGACAGGCTGCCGCTGACAATTCCGTAGCGCAGATAATGCAAATACAGCGAATAAGATCGCACCACAGGATGCCGTAGCGGGCAAAGCAAGCGCACGGATGTGCCGAATAATGCGGCGACGCGTTCTGGTGCATCGAAATGATCGAAGGCGGTTGTCGAGATTTCCATGACAAGGCGATGATGCGGCTCGGGCTTGAAATGGCGGGCATAAAAATCCGCACCGCGACTGTGATGACGGTCGAAGAAAAAAATTTCTTTTACTTCATGCGGCAAGCAAACATCCCTGCGTACCCGAAGATAGCGGTCAAGCCAGCTTGTGCCCGCGCGCTGCGGACCCATGGATAAGGCATAAGGCAAGGGGAAAAGCCGGTGCGCTGTGAACATCAGAAAAACAATAAAAAAATGAGAATCAAATTCCTTTTTCATTATTACTGTAATTTGTCTGTACAGCCAGCGTAAAGAAAAACCTGTTCATAAGTATGAAATTGTTTATAATTTTGTATGTGTAGTTGACATTCCTTTGATTCCTTCTGCGATTCCTCATTCTTTCCGCTGGTTTCTTTGTGCGCACGATCATTTTGATTCTTGTTATGGTTTCACTTTGCATGGCTGCGCCTGCTTTGCGCGCTGAGAGCCTGCATCAGAGTTTGCGTGATCTTCAAGATACGGTCGGCGGGCGCACGCCTTCGGATTATCTGCCGCAGGGCCTGAGTTTCATGGGCTTTTTGCTGTATCCATCTGCTGCAATTTCCCAGTCCTATGATGACAATATCTACCGCGATAATGATGGGGAGGTTTCTGATTTTATTACGCGGATCAAACCGAGGATCAGTATTGGTAAGCGTTATGATGTCCACAGCCTGCAGCTTAATGCCGAAGCCGAGCATGAGCAGTACTGGCGCCATAGCGAGGAAAACAACACGACGCATGCGATGCAATTATCGGGTCTGAGCGAGGCTAATGGCTCACTGAGTTTTCCTTACAAGCTGCGTTTTGGCCGGAGTAAGCAAGCGCGTGGCGAGCCGGGACAGACAGGCCAGACCGCAGAGCCACTGAATAAAGAATCTTTTGCCGGTTCTTTGGGGATTCGCTATCGGTTGAATCGTGTGGCGCTGACCTTAAGCGGTGAAATGGACCGCACGCGTTTTGAAGATGGTGTATCGCGCAGCACAGGTGATTTTCTGTCCTTTCAGGAAAACAGTTCAAAAGCGCGCGGGGCATCACTGATAGCGACGTATGATGTATTAGGCTCGACTGGTGATGCGCCTGAGCATGTCTTTTTTGCCGGACTAGATTTTGAGCGTCGTGAATTCGATGACGCCGATGACGGCGCAGGCGGCAATACAGCCGAGACAAAGGATGTGCGCAATCTCAACTTTCTGGCCGGGCTATCGACACGCTATAAGGGATTGCTCAAGGGATATTTAGGCTTTGGTTATCTTTTGAAAAACTACGATTCAGTGCGGGCTGATACGGTAGGCAGCATCGATTATAGTCTGGATCTGGAATACAATGTTTTACCCAAGGCGACATTACTCCTGAACGGGGAGCGAAGTATCGATCAGGAGAATGAGTTTCAGCGCGGGATCAAAAACACATCACTTCGCTTTGGTCTGGATTATGAGCTGATGCATGATCTCTATCTTGGGGGCGAAGTCGGCTTGAAGAATCAGGTGTTTGTCGATTCCGACCGCGAGGACGACACTTATACAACGCGTCTGGGCTTGCGTTATTTGCACAGCCGATTCTTTCAGAGCAACTTGGAGCTAACCCATGAAACCCGCGATAGCCCTGTGTCTGATAGTCAATATGATCAGAACATTATCCTCTATCGCCTGATCGGGCAGCTTTAAAGGTTAACGAAGTCTTAACAACAATATGGCGCCTTAATATTTTTGATAAAATTGTTTCTATAATTAATTAGCTCTAAACCCCCTTATGGTTAAACTTAAGAATACGGGGCTTGAATAATCATTCAATGGCTATTCATTTTTTGGGTTAGGGCGAGGGGATGTCAGACGTTACCACCACCACTTTAGGCACTGATTTGCCCAAAGGCTGCGGCTGTCCGTTTTGCATGAACGGCGGCAGCCGTGATCCTATTTTTAACGATGAGCCCGCAGGCGATCAGTCAGGCGCGCCGACCACCTATGCCACGCCACAGCAAATGGCCGATCAGCTGATTAATGGCTATTGGAATAATGTGGGATGGAGCTATCACAACTGGGGCACAAACAGTCCCACCGTGACATTCAGCCTGTCCAATGAATTTTCTTCGGCAGAAAAAGCCAGCATCCGCATGGCATTTTCGCTGTGGTCACAAGTGGCGAACATAAGCTTTTCCGAAGTTTCCAGCGGCGCGCAAATCAGCTTTGTCGAAGGCGATGATGGCGGCGCATGGTCGGGCAATACGTACTGGAACCCATCCACACACACCATGACCAGCAACACCATCTCGGTGGATACGGATACGTATAGCTGGGGCGATCTGACCACGATTGGCGGTTACGGCGTGCAGACGCTGATTCATGAGATCGGCCATTCTCTGGGATTGGGTCATGCCGGAAATTATAACGGCTCGGTCAACTATGATACTCAGGTGCAGTATCTGAACGACAATCGCCAATACACAGTGATGTCGTATAACAATGCGAATTTGCTGGGAACGGATCATTGGAATGCCTCGGGCGCGTGGCAGTATGGATCGACGCCGCTGCTGTACGACATCTTGGCGATCCAGCAGATTTACGGCGCCAACACCACAACTCGCACGGGCGATACAGTTTATGGCTTCAACAGCAACACCGGCGTAACGCAATTCAATTTTGCGCAGACGACCGGGCCGGTGGTTGCGATCTGGGATGCTGGCGGCACGGATACGCTGGATCTATCCGGTTACTCCACAAATCAGACGATTTCCTTGATCGAGGGGCAATTCAGCAGTGTTGGCGCGCTGACCAACAATCTGGTGATCGCCTATGGCGCGGTGATTGAAAACGCAGTCGGCGGCAGCGGCGCAGATATCATCTATACCAACAGCGCGAATAACAGCATCTGGGGCG
>JAKLKY010000045.1 GCA_023150415.1 Alphaproteobacteria bacterium
ATCGTCGGGACTAGCCAGTACTTCAATGGATTCGAGCACACCCTGTAACTGTGCATACAACACACCGCCCGCACCGATTGTGTCCGTCTGATAGGAAAAAAACTTGATATACAAAGCGATGTAGGCAGAACGATAATCATAGAAATTCGGGTTACCTGGCATCAATCGCGGGTTCGCATTCACACTGACAACATCCAGGTAGGCCTTGGCCTTATCTTCTGGCACTGGAATGAAATTCAAATCCACCGGTCGGCTGAGATCCGCGATTACAGCTTTGGGATAAGCACCCAATGTGTAATTGGCTAAATTACAAACGCCGTAATTATAATCATCAGCCACGAATTCAAAACGCCGAATACCAGGAATCTGATATTCCTTCAGCACATTAAAACCCTTGCGATTGAAATCATACTCGCCAAATTTAATCGGCAGCAAGAAACGAAAGCGCAGCGGGAACGTGCTTTTATTCGCGGCCACCATCGCGCGCGTTTCATCACGGATACGGCCCCATTCAAATTCGTTCTGGTAATATTTGCGATAGGTTTCGCAATCGCTGATGATCACATATTTATCGACATGCTCGTCAGTATTCGGATCCAACTTCCCGAGCGCCCAATAGAGATCCGAAAAGCTTTTTATTGTGGGTGCCGCATATAAACTTCGGTCAACAGCGACAATTGTTTGTGCCGTGACTGGTGCAGGTTCTGCAGGCGCCGAAAGAATAGTTGTTCCCGGAACGGGCAAAACAGGCTCCGCTCCCCATCCGGGAGACAAAGCAAATACACCTAAACAACAAACTAATAAAAATATCCAAGATTTCATGCGGCTCGCCTTCTCTTCTTTATTGTATCCTGCGCTTCGGAATGGGAAAGAAAAATCCGCACAGCCTTGCGAAAAACATTGGGTAAGGCGTGCTCCATAACGTCTGTCCGCGCTACCCAGAAAAAGCCAGGCTCACGAATGCGCCAGCCCCGCGGCGCTGCCGCCCTTGCGAGATCAAGATGTAGATCAAAATGAGTAAAGCTATGACGGACATAGGCGCGCAATTGATAATCTTCAAGGTCCGGAAACGCAGAGAACGCTGTCCCTTTCTTATCCCAGTCTGTACTTGGTAAACCCGTCATCCCACCAAGAAGGCCTTTCTCCGGACGGCGATGCAGCAAAATTTCCCCGCGAATATTTTCAATCCAATAGGCGCGGCCATAGCGCAGCGGCTTGGCCTTCTGCTTGCCGCGCACCGGCAGCTCCTCCGCCAAGCCAGACGCATAGGCCTGACATTCCTTGGCAATCGGACAAATACCGCATTTCGGCCGCCGCGGCGTACACACCATCGCTCCCAGATCCATCATCGCCTGCGCGAGATCACCCGGCCGCGTCTTGCAGTGCGAAAACAGATCCATCCCCAATGACCGCAATTCTGTCTTAGCCTGGGGCAGGGGTGTCACCACCTCATAAACCCGGGCGATCACGCGCTCTAGATTGCCGTCCAGAGGAACGACCTTCTCACCATGTATAATCGCCGCCATCGCCGCGGCTGTGTAATCGCCAATACCGGGAAGTTGTTTTAAACTTTCGCGGGTCTGCGGGAACGTGCCTGAATGCTCCGCGCAAACCACACGCGCACAGGCCAGCAAATTCCGTGCCCGCGCATAATAACCAAGCCCGGCCCAGGCGCGCATCACGTCATCATCTTTTGCGTTTGCTAACGCCTGCACATCCGGCCAGCGTTCCAAGAAGCTCTCGAAATAGGGTTTAACGGCGGGAACCGTCGTTTGCTGAAGCATAACTTCCGACAACCAAACGCGGTAAGGATCCGGCGTTGTGCCATGTTTGTAACGCCAGGGCAAATCACGCCCATGCGCGTCATACCAAAGAAGCAGGGATTTAACGAGTACGCGTTCCTTTTTCATACCGCCATACGATACTGCACACGCACGCTGCCTGTCTCAATAAAATTTCGTACCGCGCCAAAGGTTTTGCGGTGATGATCCGTAATGCCATGACGCTCTATGCCCTCTATATGTTCAGGCGTAGGATAGCCAACATTGTGCGCCCATCCGTAATGCGGATGCGTCTCCGCCAGCCGCGCCATCAGCGCGTCGCGATGCACTTTAGCGATGATGGATGCCGCCGCAATCGACACCGATTTCTGATCGCCCTTTACGATTGTCCGCACGGAGCAGGGCAGACATGGTGCTTTGTTGCCATCGACAAGTGCAAACATCGCATTGCCAGCTATAAAATTGTATGCTCGCCGCATGGCCTCCAGCGACGCCTGCAGAATATTCATCGTCTCAATTTCGCGCGGGCAGCATTCCGCAATGCCCCAAACAGCATGCGCCTTGATTTCATGCGCCAATTCCTCACGCAGGGAAGGTTTCAGCAACTTGCTGTCATTGACCTGCCGCCAAATTTTTAAATCACGTTTTGCCAAAGGAATAAAAACGCACGCGCCCACCACCGGCCCGGCAATCGGGCCTCGGCCAACCTCATCCAGCCCGCAGGCCAGACCGCTACATTCATCCTCAAAAGAAAAATCAGGCATTCAAACTCTTGCTCGCAATTTCAAACACATCGGGCGAGATGTCGGGTGTCTGTAAAATGCGCTCCAAGGCTTGTTTCATTTTCATCTGCCGGTCTGGCGTGTAGCGCCCCCATTCGCGCAGCGGTGTCAATAAACGCGCCGCGATTTGCGGATTAATACCATTTAGCTCAATCACCGCATTCGTCAGCAGATCATACCCCGTGCCATCCGTGCGATGGAAAGTCACCGGATTATTCATCGCAAACGCAGCATAAAGCGAACGGGCCCGGTTCGGGTTGCGAATGTTGAAATCGGGATGCAGGCGCAACTGGCCGATCTTCTGAACTGTATCCACGCGCACCGCCGCTGCCTGCAACGCGAACCATTTATCGATCACAAGCGGATAATTCTTGAACCGCATGAAAAAATCTTCAAACGGCGCAGCCACGCCCAGATCCGAGAGCACGGACAGCGCGCCCACGCGGTCCGTCATGTTCGTGGCCTGATCATATTGCGTCTGCGCAAGATTGGCATCCGACAGCAAACGCAGCAGCGTATTCTTCAATTCACGCTTGCCCATGGATTCTGCACCCAGAGAAAACCCGCCCGACTCATAGCAGGATTCATACAGCTCTCTGAATTGATCGTTATGCACGCCCACCAGTGCCGCGCGCAAAGATTCCCGCGTGTTATAAATTTTTTGTGGATCGACAACCGCCTGTTCTTGCCCGATGCGCGTAATGTCGGGCAGGGCTATGGCACGGGCCATAAATGATGTATCTGCATCTTTCACCGCACGCGCCAGAAGATCGCCATAGGTCGCGATATAATCCGTGGGCACGACACCAGCCTGATCCATCATGCGCTGCAAAACGCGCAGCGCGAGGATCTGGCCGGATTCCCAGCGGTTAAAGCCGTCCCTATCATGCACCATCAAGAATCCAAGATCATCATCGCTAAGATTGGCCTTGAGCCGCACCGGCGCAGAAAATTCCCGCAAGACTGACGGAACTGGCGATGATGGAATATTCCTAAATACAAATTGCTGCTGCGTATCCCGCAGCTCCAGAACGCGCTGAGGAATGGTAACTTCATTGCCATTCC
Organism: Alphaproteobacteria bacterium; assembly: GCA_023150415.1. Lineage (GTDB taxonomy): Bacteria > Pseudomonadota > Alphaproteobacteria > Micavibrionales > Micavibrionaceae > JAKLKY01. The sequence goes on from JAKLKY010000045.1 coordinate 3,629, forward strand.
TATCTAAAAGTCCAAACACAACCGGTATATGCATGGGCTGCTTCTCGGGCTGGCCTGGCGTTGGTGCCAAAGTCTGTGTCAGCGTTACGTGGTATGTCTTGCTGGCGGAATCATAATGTCCTTCAAATATGACTTCCGGTGTTCCAGCCTGACTGTACCACAGGCGAAATTGCGACAGATCGACACCGCTGGAATCCTCCATTGCCTTGATGAAATCCTCACACGTGGCCGCTTGCCCGTCATGGCGTTGAAAATACAACGCCGCGCCGCGCTGATACGCTTCTGCGCCCAAAATCGTACGCATCATGCGGATGACTTCCGCGCCCTTTTCATACACGGTGGTGGTGTAGAAATTATTGATCTCGATATAGCTCTCAGGCCGTATGGGATGCGCCAGCGGTCCCGCATCTTCAGGGAATTGCAGGCGGCGCAGATGGATCACATCGTCAATGCGCTGCACCGCACGCGAGTGCAGATCGGCTGAGAATTCCTGATCGCGGAATACGGTCAGCCCTTCTTTCAGCGAAAGCTGAAACCAGTCGCGGCAGGTCACGCGATTGCCGCTCCAGTTGTGGAAATACTCATGCGCGATGACGCTTTCAACACGCATGAAATCTGTGTCGCTGGCTGTGTCCGGATGTGCCAGCACCAACGCCGTGTTAAAAATATTGAGCGACTTATTCTCCATCGCGCCCATGTTGAAATCGCTGACGGCGACGATATTAAAGAGGTCTAGGTCGTATTCCAATCCATACACATCCTCATCCCACTTCATGGATTTCTTCAAAGATTCCATGGCGAATTCGCATTGCGCCTCATCCCCCGGCCGCACATAAATATAGAGATCGACCATACGGCCGGATTTTGTGGTGAAGGTGTCATGAATGTGATTCAAATCTCCGGCCACCAGCGCAAACAAATAACAGGGCTTGGGGAAGGGATCGTGCCAGATGATGCCCCGCCGCACCGTGATCCAGCCTGTTGCCGTTGCACAAAAGAACAGGATATTTTTTCTGGTCCGCCTCTATCCGCACGGTAAATTTCGCCATCACATCGGGCCTGTCAGGAAAGTACGTAATGCGGCGAAAACCTTCGGCCTCGCACTGCGTACAATAATTCCCGCCGGATTTATAAAGCCCTTCCAGACGCGTATTTTTCTCCGGCTGGATGCGCGTAACAATCTCCAGCGTGAATTCGGCCTGATGCGGGCAGGGCAGAGTCAGCCCCTTCTCATCCAGGCGGTAATCAGTTACTGCCTGCCCGTCGCGTTTGATGCTGATAAGCTCAAGGTCCTCGCCATTGAGATATAGATCTTCGCGTGTATGCGGTGGTGCGTGTAAGCGCAGCGTACTGCGCACCATGGTATAGCCCTCATGAATGTCGAAATTCAGATCGACCTGCGAGAGCTTGTAAGAGTAGGGCGTATAGTTTTTAAGATGAATAGCTTTATGGGTTTCGGTGCGCATTATGTTTTACTAACATGAGTCGCTCCCCGCTGGTTCTTGATTTTTTCTGACAGCAAGAACAACACCTCTCGCACGCCTTGGCCTGACACAGCCGAGATCACATGCACGGGCTTGCCGATCGCGTCCTGAAGCAGACGAGCCTGATGCGCGGCCAGTTCATCGCCCAGCGCGTCCGCCTTGTTCAGTGCCACAATTTCCCCCTTCTCAGCCAGCCCATGGCCGTAAGCTTCCAGCTCGGCGCGAATCGTCTGGTAGGCCTGAACAGGATCATCCTGCGTGCCATCGATCAAATGCAAAATAACGGCTGTGCGCTCGATATGCCCAAGAAAGCGGTCGCCCAACCCGTGCCCCTCATGGGCGCCCTCGATCAAGCCGGGAATATCGGCAATCACGAATTCCTGTTCGCCCGCCTTGGCCACGCCCAGATTGGGATGCAGCGTGGTGAAGGGGTAGTCGGCAATCTTGGGCCGCGCGTTGGAGCACGCCGCCAGAAACGTTGACTTGCCCGCGTTCGGCAGGCCAACCAGCCCCGCATCGGCAATCAGTTTAAGGCGCAACCACACGGCCATCTCGCGCCCAGGCCAGCCGGGGGTGAATTTGCGCGGCGCCTGATTGGTTGAACTTTTGTAATGCGCGTTGCCGAAGCCGCCATCGCCACCTTCTAGGAACACCTGGCGCTGGCCCGGGGAGGTGAAGTCGGCCAGCACAGTCTCTTTATCTTCTGCCAGCACCTGCGTGCCGACGGGAACCTTGACTATACAATCATCCCCATCTGCGCCGGTGCGGTTACTGCCCATCCCGTGATGGCCGCTCTGCGCCTTGAAATGTTGCTGATAACGAAAGTCGATGAGGGTATTCAGAGTCGGGACACACTCGAAAATAATGTCACCACCGCGCCCGCCATTGCCGCCGTCCGGTCCGCCGAACTCAACAAATTTTTCACGGTGAAAGGCAACACAGCCCGGCCCGCCATTGCCGCTGGTCAAATAAATCTTCGCTTCGTCGAGGAATTTCATTTTTTAGAATCTCAGAATCTTAGAACTTCAGAATCTCAGAGATACTTTTTTACTGAGATTCTGAGATTCCGAGATTCTAATTTGACTATTCAGCCGCTACCGGCTGGCCATCATTCGCGGCAGGAACAATATTCACCTGCGGGCGACCATTGCGCGCGCGGGAGAACAGAACCTGACCGTCAAGCAGAGCAAACAGCGTATGATCGCGGCCCATGCCGACATTACGACCAGGAACATAGGTGGTTCCACGCTGCCGTACCAGAATATTGCCTGCAATCGCATCTTGCCCGCCGAACAGCTTTACACCCAGGCGGCGGCCTGCTGAATCGCGTCCGTTTCTAGAGCTTCCGCCCGCTTTCTTCTGTGCCATTATTTTTCTCCCTTACGCGGCTTTAATATCGGTGATCTGCAATACCGTCAGATCCTGGCGGTGGCCGGCCTTCCGGCGATAATTTTTGCGACGCTTTTTCTTGAAAATGACAACTTTATCGCCACGTGTCTGCTCAACAACTTTTGCGCTGACAACCGCACCGGCAACCAACGGCGCACCAGCCGTAATTTTATCGCCATTGCCAATGAACAACACATCCTGAATATTTACCATATCGCCAGCATTCGCCGCTAATTTTTCGACGGTGATTTTATCGTCCTTGCTGACCTTGTACTGTTTGCCGCCTGTCCGTATGATCGCATACATGATCGTCGTCCTTTTGTCTTATTTTATAAACATCAGGGATTTTAGCCGCCTTAACGCGACATTAACCAGAAATCCTTGAAGATGTGGGAGTATACACGTTTCTTAATTTCTGTCAACATGCCAATGGAACTTTATTACGCAAGCATGGAAGAAGGGCAAAACTATCGTGACCTTGAATGAATCAGCCGTTTTTGGCCTCATAACCGTATATGGCCCCGGTCATGAAAAAAAGGTTGCGAAAGCGCTTGAAACAGCACTCAATGACCGCGACGTGCGGATTATGACACCAGGCAATGAAAAGACGCTGTTGCAGGCGGCCGCAAACAGCACAGCCATCTTTATCGTTCTCGAAACCCCTGATGATGGAAAAGCCCGCCTGGCCCGGCGGCTTCAGGAAAACCGGCTGGTGCAGGCGGATATTATCGCCTTTTGTCTATTTACGCCCCCACCGGATTTCTGTGCAATTGACTTGCTGGGGCAGGGATTTGATAGTTTGCTACTGCCGGCCGATGCCGCGCATTTCGGGTTCCGCAAATATTTACAGCAGGTACTGGCCCGCGGCGCGCGCCGGCTTTCAGCGCAGATTTTGGACGAAGAATATCGCCGCATCTGCGACGCGCTGTCGAACGCACCGTCGTCCATGATCGTTTTCGATGCCGACAAGCGCGCCGTATTCGTCAGCGACCATTATTTCCGCGCCTATCCCAAAATCGCGCCCCGACTGATCCGGGGCCTAAGTGTTTATGACGCATTTGAAATGATGATGCGGGAAGAGGGGCTGCCGCGCAATGATCAGCGCTTTATGGAGCTTCAAACCTTCTGGCACAATCTGGAAGGCAGCATCGAATTCGCGCTGGAGACCGGTATCAGCTACCGTCTCAAGGCCGTCAAACTTCCCAATAATCGCGGCACGGTCGTCACTGGACAGAACATTTCGGACTACCAGCGCCGACACGTAAAGCTGGAAGAAAAATCAAGCCAGCTCAGTGCGCAACTCAAAACCGCGATGCAGGATCACGAATCGCGCATGACGCTCATCCGCGCCATGCCCAAGGAAATGGACAGTACGCTGAAATCCCTGCGTGAGTACGTCAACAAAATGCAGGTTTTGCTGATTAATCACGAGAATAAAGCCGTCGAAAGCGCCATGGCGGAAATCGCTCTGGCCGCGCAAAATCTTAAAAGCTTTGCGGAGAAGCTGGAGCGACTATCCAAAATCTAATCACGGCCGGAAATCACCAACCTCCACCGCGCCATGCCAGAAATACCAGCCTAAACCAATGAGAAACAGCGCATTACCGTACAGTCCGTGTTCGATCGTCACCAGTGCCAGAGAGCGGCTGCGGGCGTAGGTCTGCGCGAAAATCAGCCCTGCGATAAATCCAAAGACTGGTGCCACCCAGTTGATAAACAGCATATGAGCATAGGCGAATACCAGAGCGCTGGCCAAAATCATTGCACGTTGTGTCTGAAAAAAGAGCTTAAAGCGGTCAAAAAAATATGTGCAGAAAATGAATTCTTGCGGCAGGGCCGAGAGCAAAGGATATCCCACCATCAAAAACGGGATGATCTGCGGGCGCTGCTGAATAATGCGAAACAGCTTGTCCGGGTCATACAGCCATGTAAAAACCAGCATGCCGATACAGCACACCACCCAGCGGATCAAAATCGGCCTCAGCGCTGCCCAAGTCACGGCCTCCCACCGCCATAGATTTTGCCAGCTTGTAAAGTGATAATAGCGAAAAATCAACAGCGTCAGCGCCGTCGTGCCCCACAAGAAAAAGAACATGAAAGGCGCAAAACGAAAGACGATAATCACCGTCGGCAAAACAATGCAAATCAGCAGGAATTCAAGCGTCAGCCAGGGATTCCGGGATAAAACATGGAAAGATTTGAAGAATTTCATGCCGTACTATTCGCAATAACCGCATAAAAAGCGAGAAAAGATTTTCATTGACGCAATGATAATCCAGCGCTATTTTCCAAAAAAACAGAATAGGGACACACAGTCATGAAATCTTCATCCAAGCAAGATTGTTTTACCGAAGAAAGTGTCAGTAGGCTTATTTACGGCCTTCAAAGTGCGCAAAAGCGAGATAAAACGAAGCTTGCACAAGAAATCATAGAAATTGCCTCCCGAAGATTGGAACAACGGCCAAGTCCAAATAAGGAGGAAATGGACTTTATTGTCACATGCGTGGCTGATGTTGTACGGGAAATATACAAAGCAAATTTGCAAAAAGACCAAGGAGCAGTCATTCGCAGTGCTCAATCTTTTCTTCAAAAGGCCCGTTCTCTCTGCCTCATGGCTCCGGCGGATGTAGAATTATACCGGCATGCATTTGAAAGCGCCTTAGATACAACAGCTTTATATGAATCCGAACCTCAAACTTCTCCCGCGGCAACACTCGGATAATCGGCGAGTGACAAGGGTTTTAGGCATTAATCTCCACCCTGCTTTTATATTCCATAATATATATTATCACTCTAATCAATCGACCGCTTCAACATTTTTAAACGTGCGTTTGCAATCGACTCACGAACCAATAAACGATCCGTTGTATTATTATCAGCATGCTTTTCAGCACGAGTCAAGCGATCATTTTTAATTTCTTCGAATTCATACGGACGATCTGTTTTTAACACACCATCGTAGTATTTTGGTGGACGACACTTAACACCATTGACAACAACATAATCATGTGGATAGACATCGGAAGAATATTTTTCATACCAACCACGCCCTATTCCGGGCCGTCGAGACATAGTAGTATACTCAGGATTAATAATCTGACCAGTTACACGATCATAATAATGATCATCCGCTCGATCGCCATTAATTTTTTTCATTATATACCGAGCCACATACGCGGCACTTTCAAACGTAACATCACCAATGGTAGAGAACCCGTAGGGCCAGAGGGCTTGAAGGCTATCAGATATATAGAGACGACAACCGTTACTAATTTTCCACAATTTTTTATCCGGGAAATCGAAACCGAAAAGGCAAGCGTGATAGTGAGGCCTTCCATTTTTTTCACCATATTCACCACAATGATAGAATCGTATACCACTACCATATTTTTTACGAAGTTTTTTCATGAACAATTGAAAATCCCGAACATCAACAGACATAGGATTTTTACGATCCGCCAAGGCCTCTGGAGAAAACGTAAGCGTTATAAAACAATTCTCACGGTGCATTTGAGCCTCATGCATACAACGCACAGCCCATTGACGTGACCTCTCAAGACGACATCCAACACACTGACCACAAGGAAGCTTTAAAGGCTCATGATCACGAGCCTTCATAGGATTAAAGATTATAGACCTCTTACCCTCAGAATCAATAAGCCGAGATTGATACGCCTGTAGAGGATGAAAGCAAGGCATTGCAATCACCCATTTGTAAATTAAAGACGAATACCACCACGCATAGGCCGCGACTGCATATTTTTTGGATGCACCCTAGCCTTCTTACTAAACAGCTTTTGAGAACGCTTATTACCAATAGGTTTACGATACTTAGACATTTTTAAACTCCTTTTTTAGACTGCCACAATATTAAAATTAGTGTCAGTCCGCACAGTTACATCTAGTAGACAACTGTGCGGACCTTTAGGGGGCTTCGCCCCCTGCCCCCCCCTCGGCTACGCCAGCGTTTTGGGCGCGCTGCGCCTCGGGGGGTGCTACAGGGGTAGCACCCGGTATTTTCACTTCTGTAGAAGCTTTTAAAAGGCCAAGACGAGCCATTTCATCCCTATTCTTCTCATCAGAAATAAACGCAAGCATTTTCGAAGGGGAATTATCAAATTTCTGACGAATAGCAACCGGCATAGCCTCAAAAGATTGCTGAGCATAAGCAACAACATTCATAGCTTCATGGAAAGATTCAACAGAAGGTAATTTGCCTTCAAGGGGCTGAGCAACTCGCTGAGGCAAGTGGCCAGAACGCTTAAACCGATCTAATAGCTTATGAATATTTGCACGATCAGCATCAGCTTGCTTAGTTAAAGAAACTCCCCGTACAGCAGTTCGTAAACGAGCACCAGAACTAAAAACACGACCCCGCCGACGAACGGCAGCATCAGAATCAACAACGAAAGTTTCAATAGGTTCGTTAACATCAATATCAGACATAGCATATTTCCTTTCTAACGAGCAAGAGATTTAGCAGAATTAAACATAGGTAATAAATTATTAACAGTACGACCAACAGCACGTGCCCAACCACCAATAGTAGACTTATCCGTCTTAGCATCTACACGCGCACCAGGAAGTTGATATTTCAAAAGATCATTCTGCGTTTCAGCATTACGAATTTGAGCAATAGCAAGAGAAGTATCAGCAGCAGCTTTTTGAGAAAGATCACTTGTTAAATAAGCCTCTTGCTTTTTCTTTTCAGTATCAGCCTTAAGATTATCAAGCTCAAAATTAAAACGCTTTACAGCAAGGGCAGATTGAAGACCTTGAGATATACTATCCATAGGATTTATAACATCAGCCTTAGCAGAAGAACCCATAGAGGGCGTACCACCAGCAGACAATACAGGATTAAGACCAGCAGCCTTAAGATCATTGACCTCCCACTGATGACGATTTTGCATCATTTCGCGCGTGAACTGATTAGTATCATCCGCCGCACGCTGATTAGCACGATTAGTGTCTTTCGCACTAAAAAAACCTAGAGCAGAGCCAAGAATGTCACCCAAAAAAGACATTATTTATCCTTTTTCGGAGTTTGATTAATAGCCACAAGAAATACACCAATAGAATTTAACAAAGTAAGAACATCAGCAAGATGCAAAGCCAACCAAGACATTAAAACCTCCGCATAAAATAAAAGTTAAGTGGAACAATTATTAAAACACCAAGAATTATTCCCAAAAAACCTCCAATAATACCAGACATCTTATGCCTCACGTATAACAAGTTGAAACGAAGATGGAAGTGTGGAATAAAGACGCTGCAGAGCAAGCCGAGATTGAATAACACCGACATCAGACACGTCTAAACCGGGTAAAATACAACCCTCAGTATCATCACGAGTATTGCCGCAATGTATTAAAATTCCCTCACGATCGGGGACATCCTTAACATAGAAACAGGACCCAAAACGGGGACTTTGCGCCTTAATAACCTCATACTCCCCAACGGGTATACAACTTTCATTCTGCAAATTTCCAAGCCAAGGAAGTTCATACGTGTGACAAAGGGGTTTACGATCATTAAGAATCACTCCATAAGTACCATAAATATCAGACGACAAACGATTAAGAACTACAGGCATATATCCTCCTATGTATCTACAGCCCAATTACGCGGCCCAACATCAACACCAAAAAACGAACGCTTATTACGCCAATCAAAACAAAACCAACAAAGCGAAGTGAAATTCGAAGTATTACAAGAATAATTTGCAGTAATAGAACGAGAAATAGTGCCCACAGTAGTACCTACAGGAACAGTCTGATTAGACAATTCATAAACACGCTGCGTTTTACGACCACAACACTCACAAACTGACATAGCCATGACTAAAACCTATTCATCAAACCAGGAACAGAATAAAGCGGCAACGGACGAGCCCAAGGACCAGTACCATAAAAATCAGCCTTAAAATGAGGTTCAGAAGTAACAGCAGACACCCGATCCAAAGGGGTATTCTGCTCAATAAATCCGCCATTCAACAAAGGCAACGAAGCAAAATCCTCTGCCAAATGCCAGACATCAAGAGATATAGGATCATTAGACCGCATCCGGCCAGTCAAAATAGAACGACCATAACGATACTCTGCCCAACGCTCCTGATAACCAAATACTAACTGATCATCAGAAGTACCCTGGGCATAAATCTCAATATTAGTAACCTCTTGCTCACCAAGATTCGCGAGCGCAGGGAAATAAAAATCATAGCGCGTATCAACCAAGAAATGACGATGAAGACCTTGTTGATAAGTCAAATCAGCACGAACACAACAAAGACCTAAAATCACACCATGCTCAACAAAAGACTTAACAAACCCTACACCATTAACATTTGCACCAGCAGTAGCACCTAAAGTACCCAATTCCGTTGAATTAGTTTCCGATGTTTGAGCCAAAGGAGACACAATGAAAGGTATACTGGCACCGCCAATATACTCAGGACGCTGTAATCTAAAATCTGGCGAAGTAACACCAAAATGTGCATTAAGAAGTTCAACATAACGAGTCCCTCCACGAGCATCGGTTTGCAATAAATCTTGAATAGCAAAGGACTCGTATAACATACCAATCGTTGCTGATGTAGCTGATGCAAGATCAGCATAAATATTAGGATAACCAGTGGTACCAGCCTGCTGCACATACACACGTTGGTTAGCATCAGTTGATAAAAAATTCTTATGAGATGTATAATTTACAGTACCCGATCCATCAGTCTCATATACATCCACAGTAGCAGTAGTCCAAGTATTCGTATCGACACCCAGCCCTTTAACAGGAGCAGACGAACCTAAA
>JAKLKY010000046.1 GCA_023150415.1 Alphaproteobacteria bacterium
AAAGCGTTCAAACCAGCAGCGAATTCCTTCCCCTCTATCTTGAATTGATGCCTAATATCATATTCGTAGATATTCATTTGCAGGGCGAAAAAGGATCAGATGTGGTGCGCAAAATCCGACAGGATATTGACCCTTTCGTCCATGCGGTGATGATCAGCAGCGACGGCACGCGTGATACAGTCTTGTCCGTAAAAGACGCCGGCGCGAGGGGATATATTGTCAAACCCTTTAATAGGGACTTTGTCTATCAGCACATGATAAAAGCCCCAACCTTTTTACCGCGCGCAATCTAAGGTCTCTTTTTCAGCTATGTCATTTTTGTTAAAATCACGGCGATGATCCGTTTTTGGCACACGCTCGTAATTATATCGTTTTCACTGATGATGCTGGTGAACGCTTCCGCCCGCGCGGAAACGGTAACTGTTGTGGCCGATCCCTGGTGCCCCTATAACTGCGCCCCGGATTCGAAACATCCAGGGTTAATTATCGAGATCGTTAAAACAGCCTTCGAACGTCACGGAATTCAAGTCGAATATCAGACCCTGCCCTGGACGCGGGCTGTGGCGGAAACACGCGCGGGCCGCTTTCATGCGATTGTGGGTGCCTCGCGCGGTGATGCACCAGATTTTATCTTTCCCGAGACGCCACAGGCGACATCCCTCATGTCTTTTTTTGTGAAGGAAGGGACGACATGGCGATACAAGGACCTGAATTCGTTGAATGACATTACCCTTGGCAGTATCGCAGACTATTCATACAGCACAGAAATTGACAATTACATTGAGATGAACAAACGCGATATGCGTCGCGTTCAGGTGATATCCGGCGAAAGCGCCCTGACAACCAATCTCAAGAAACTCGCGCTGGGACGTATTGATAGCGTCATCGAAGAAGAGAATGTCATGTTGCATCATCTCTCTGTGTTCCCAGTTAATGAACGGATTGTTTATGCTGGATCACTGCCGATCACAAAGGATCAAGAACTGTTTGCCGCATTTTCCCCTACGCTGACATCATCAAAACGCTATGCCGAAATTCTCAGCCAGGAAACAAAAGCCCTGCTTGCGGACGGAACAATTGACAAGATCCGCGAACACTATGGATTGAACAAGCAAGAAGATTCCAGAGCGGAAAAACCATGAGCGTGGAAATCATCCCGCGTCATTTCATTACACGCGCTTTGGGGAAAAGCTTTCTCACTTTTTTTGCGGTTTCTCTGGCGCTTATTTTACTCCTGCAGATCTTTGAAATTCGCGAGCACAAGCTTGAAACGGCCCAAACATACCGCGCACAAGCAAATAATATTGGAAAAATTGCGGCACAAGCTCTCGAACTTCCCCTTTGGAACCTCGATTCACCGCAAGCGCGCACTTATTTACAGTCATTAGAAAATATCCTTGGCTTTTGCGGCGCACGCGTTGTTGACCAAACCGGGCGTATATTCGCCGAAGCGGGCATGTATCCGGAAAATCCGAATCGTAATCACTTCATTTCATCCTACAATATTCATTTAAGAACCGCAGACCTTGCAGAGGCAAGGGATAGCAAGGAAAACCCGCAATTTCTTGGCCGGCTTCACTTATGTACGGCCAACAATTCTGAATCGCAGATTGCTGAGGCTGGAATCAAAAGAGAGCAGCTTTATTGGTTGTTTGCCTTATTAGGGAATCTTTTTGCCCATGCGGCGGCGCTCTCCTTCTTGATATCACCCGATCGAAAAATTCAGGGACTGCGCGGACTGGATACAATATGGCGTGCCCCTCTGCAAGCCTTGCAGATTGTAATTTGGCCTTTGCGTTATCTGATCGAAAGATCTGTTCGCTCCTTGCGTGTCTCATGGCTGCAGGTTTACTTTTTGCTCGCCTTGTTCAACGTGGGATCAGTGGGATACGGCGTTTATATGAACCATACGCTGATCAACAGCTATGGCGAGACAACGACGCTTAATACGCAAGGTTCGGACGTACAGAAAGAAATTCTCAGCCTTATTGATTTATCCTTGGCCATGAACGCTCCAGGCAACGATGTGTTCCTGACCAAAGATTTACAAGCCGAAAAGAAAAAGTTCGATACACTTTACAAACAGTTCAGCGCGCAGCTCGACGCAACACGAATTAAACTTGGCACATGGCTGATGACGATGCCCGATGATCAACGCCTTCTTGAGCAAATAGATGATATCAGTGTCTCGAAAGGAAATTTTCTGGCGACTGTCAATTCTCTGTTTGTGAACTACGCGGAAGGAAAGCTGGAGCAAGCCAGTGCTCTCATGGCGGAAATGGACCGCCAGAATAGCAAGAACACACAAACACTCTCGGGCATCGCAAAGGCCATCTCGTTGATCCAGAATAAGCTGGCTGCGAGCCATACAGACTTGATCCAAAAGCAGCGCGTCAAAGAGATTGTCATGTTCGCTCTGGTGGTTTTGATGGTGATTACAGCGATCCTCTATGGCCAGGCTCTGGCACGCCAGATGCGTCAGGAACAAGAAGTTCTGGCAGATTATCGCGATAACCTTGAGCATAAAGTCGCAGAACAAACCAAAGATCTTTCGGATGCGCTGAAGGCCGCAGAAGCGGCAAATCATGCAAAATCAGATTTCTTTGCCAATATGTCGCATGAGCTGCGCACGCCGTTGAATATCGTCATAGGCATGTCGCAGCTGCTGGAAGAAACGCAATTGGATGCCAACCAGCGAGAAATGTTTGAGAGCATCCGAATCTCCAGCGACAGCCTCTTGAAGATCGTCAATGACATTCTCGATGTCTCGAAAATCGAAGCAGGTGAAATCAGCCTGGAATATATCGCCTTTGACGCGATGAAAATGATCCGCGAAGCCAAGCGCTCATTCATACCGATGACCAAGAAAAAGGGCCTGAGCATCAGCGCCAATCTTGCGCCTGAAAGTTTTGTTGTTCTGGGTGACCCCAGCCGCTTCAGCCGAATTTTGACTAACCTCATCAGCAATGCCGTTCGTTACACTGATGAAGGGGTAATTACAGTGAGCGCACGTATCGAGCCTGTTATTCTTGATAAAATCAATCTTGTCCTAGAAATCGCAGATACAGGGATTGGTATTCCCAAAAACAAGCTTGATAAAATTTTTGAAAAATTTACACAGGCCGATAATTCAATTACGCGACGATTTGGCGGCACCGGGCTGGGTTTAACGATCACGAAGGATCTCGTCGAATTGATGGGCGGGACGATCAATGTAGAAAGCGAGGAAGGAAAAGGCTCACTCTTCCGCGTGACCATCCCCTTTGAAACCACAAACAATCCGGCGGCCTTCCAGCGCCAAACCCAGCCACGCGAAGACCTGATCGGCTTAGGGGCCATCCCTGCTCCGCAGGCGCGGATTCTGATTGCTGAAGATCATGTGATGAACCAGGTTTTCATGCGAAAATTGATGGAGAGCTTGGGAATTGTTAATTATACACTTGTAAAAAATGGGCGCGAAGCCTTGGAAAAGGCAGAATCGCAGAATTACGATCTCATTCTGATGGACTGTCATATGCCCGAAATGAATGGCTATGACACGACGCGCGCAATCCGCAATTTGGTTGACCCATTCCTGCGCGCTGTCCCGATTGTCGCCATGACGGCCAATGCCATGCCCGAAGATGAGGCGCATTGTTTGGCCTGCGGCATGAACGGATACATCAGCAAACCTGTTGAATTTTCGATCTTCAAGACCGTTCTCTCACCGTGGATCCGTTTTGATGAAGGCCCTGACACGCCAGCACAAATGGACCAGAATAGCGCCGTCATCAACCTGGAGAATTTACGCTCCAACAGTATGGGCGATGAAGACTTTGTCCGCACCATGGTGGAGCTGTTCGCGACGCAAGGACGTGCACAACTCGATGCGCTAGCAGCACAATGCACATCCGGCGATAATGAACAATGGACAGAAGTCGCGCATGCGTTGAAAGGGACAGCCGGTTCTGTGGGCACAGAGGCAATGCGCACACTCTGCGCACAAGCGCAAACCATGCACAACGCTTCCGAGCACGACCGCCGAACACAACTCAAGGCCATCGAAATTGCTTTTACCGCTGCGCTCGACGCGCTCAAAAGCAATGGCTTTCAGATTCCTGACCCGCCTCGTTCCTAAGCGGTTAATATTTATATTATGGAATTGGCGTCACAAACTTGGCACCTTACGAACCCAGTATAAGACGGAAATCGTGCTGGCCTGCCAGATCATCCCCCTGCCTGTCCGGGAACGCCTTGCCCTTGAAAGCCTTGTTGCATAAGGGTTCTTAGAAATTCAGACTTATAAAAGGACGAACATTTAAAAGCAGCGGGATTCGAACCCTTGTCGCCTTTGCACAAGAGATACGAGTATCGGAAAGGAACCTGAGATGACTTTCTTGCAAATCAGCCCTATATTTGGAATCATGAGAAAGACGCTTTTTGCTTTTCTGATGATCGTCATGCTCACGCCTTCGCTGGTGTGCGCGATGCCGATATGCACGGACGAAGCTTTGGCAGCTAAAGCTCAAATGCCTTGCGCAGATCATGCCGATCATCAGGGCGACAAGAAAGAAGGAAAATCTGACAAACTCACCTTTATGTCCGACTGTGCGGGCGTTGATATGCAGAAAGCCAACGCAGCCAACTTTGAAAAGCCTGACCTGAAAAGTGGTTCGCTTCTTTTCCTTCTGCTTGACAATCTGGCTTTAGATAATCTTTCGCATGCCGATGCGGGCTCCATTCGCGGCCCGCCCCCTGACTGGCCTGGTCTTTCGCAAACACAACCCACCATCCTCCTGACCACCCAGAGACTCCGCATATAGGATTTCTGTGCGTTTTTTTCCGTGCAGATTTTTTTATATGAGGACTCTTTATGAAACATGCCATTCTATTTTTATTCGGGCTTTTGCTCCTGATCTTGCCGTTACAGGCACAGGCGAATGAATACAGCCTGACCATCGCCCGCGAACCTGTGAATATCACGGGCAATAGCGTCAAAAAAATCACTGTCAACGGCACCATTCCCGGTCCGACCCTGCGCTTACAGGAAGGCGAAGAAGTTACAATCCATGTCACAAACAAAATGGATGAGGATACATCCGTTCACTGGCATGGCTTGCTGTTGCCCGGTGAAATGGACGGGGTTCCAGGCTTTAATGGCTTTCCCGGCATCAAACCCGGTGAAACCTTTACCTATCACTTCAAAATCAGGCAGGCGGGAACCTACTGGTATCACGCGCATAGCATGGGGCAGGAACAGGATGGGCATTATGGCTCCATCGTAATTACGCCGAAGGGCAAAGACCCCGTACAGGCTGATCGCGATTACGTTGTGCTACTTTCCGATTTCACGTACGAAGAATCCGACAGCATCATGGCTAACCTTAAAATGTCTTCCGACTATTACCAGTATGCCCGCCGCACGGTTGGCGATTTCTTCGCCGATGCAAAGGAAGATGGTTTCAGCAAGGCGTGGAAAAACGCAAAAATGTGGGGCGAGATGCGAATGCTGCCCACCGATCTTTCGGATGTGACGGGCTATACTTTCCTGACGAATGGCAAAACACCGGAGCAAAACTGGACGGGCATATTCAAGCCCGGTGAACGGGTGCGCCTGCGCTTTATCAATGCCTCGGCCATGTCGTTTTACGATGTACGGATACCCGGCCTGAAAATGCAGGTCGTGTCTTCCGACGGGCAGAATGTCGAACCCGTGGCGGTGGATGAGTTTCGCTTTGGCGTCGCCGAAACTTATGATGTGATCGTCACGCCCAAGGAGGACAAAGCCTATACGATTGTGGCTGAGCCGATTGATCGAACAGGCTTTGCGCTTGGAACGCTGGCGCCGCGTGAGGGGATGCGCGGCGAAATCCCGCAGCCCAGGCCACGCGCGCTTCTGACCATGGCCGATATGGGGATGGCTCATGGCGGGCATGATATGGGCGGCATGGATCACGACAGTATGGATATGTCGGGTATGGATCATTCGCAAATGAACCATGATATGCCGATGGATCATTCAAAAATGGATCATGCGGCGATGGGCCATGCGATGCCTTCTGATGAAAGCATGAGCACAATGGCGGAAGAAAGTGGCTGGGCGAAGGCGGGAACGCCTCCGGGCGACAAGGCGTTGTCTTATGCCGATCTTCGCTATCTTGGCACGCAGAAGGACACGCGTCAGCCTGAACGGGAAATCCTTGTGCGTCTCGGTGGCAACATGGAGCGCTATATCTGGACGCTCAACGGCAAGAAATACGCCGACTCCGGGCCGATCAATCTCAATTACGGGGAGCGTGTGCGCCTGAAATTCGTCAACGACACGATGATGGCACACCCGATGCACCTGCACGGCATGTTCGTCCAGCTTGAAAACGGCCAGCCCGCGGAAAAGCTGCCGAACAAGCATACCGTCATTGTGCCGCCCGGCCAGTCTTACTCTGTTCTGCTAACCGCTGACGAGCCTGGAGAGTGGGCGTTTCATTGTCATCTGCTGTATCACATGATGGCGGGCATGATGAACAAGGTGATCGTGGCAAAACTTGATCCTTCGGCCATGCCGCCACCTCAAAAAACTGATCCTCATGCAGGACACAAGATGCCCGCAAAGCAGAAAAAGCCAGCGGTCGATCACTCGAAAATGAATCATTCCGGTCAGCAGCCCTCGAATGAGGAAGGACAGCACCATGCACATTAATTTATTCGCAACAGCGTTTTTATTTCTGGCGTTTTCAACCCCGACCTACGCACAGGATGCCGCAACCCACCCGGCGGATCACCGGCACGGATCGGAAATCTGGCATATGTTCACGCTGGAAACCGATTACGGCGGCGGCGAGCATGGCCCGGTCGCAAGCTGGGATTTGAATGGCTGGGTGGGCACCGATGAAAACAAACTCTGGCTGAAATCCGAAGGAGAGAATGAAGACGGCACAACTGAACAGGCCGAATTCTGGGCAATGTACAGCCGCAATATCTCTGATTTCTGGGATTTACAGGGCGGTATCCGTCATGACGCCCAACCTCATTCCACGACCTATGCCGTGTTCGGTGTTGAAGGGCTTGCGTCCTATTTCTTTGAAACCGAAGCGCATCTCTTTGTCAGCGATGAGGGCGATGTCAACGCAAGACTGCGGCAGGAAAACGAGTTCCTGCTCACCCAAAAGCTGATTCTTGAGCCTTATGCTGAAATCAACCTGTTCGCGCAGGATGTAGAGGAACAAGACGTTGGTGCGGGGCTTTCCAGCGGTGAAATCGGCTTGCAGACACGCTACGAAATCACCCGAAAATTCGCGCCCTATGTCGATCTGAAATATGTACGCAAATTCGGCGAAACATCATCCATTGCCGAGCGGGAAGAAGGCGACAATGACAATTTCATCGCCGCTTTGGGCATACGGTTCATGTTTTAGGAGGCAACCATGATGAACATTGAAATCATACCAAACTGGCATCCGATTTTCGTGCATTTCACGGTCGGGCTTTTAAGCATATCGGCTCTTCTCTATCTGGCGGGGTTGGTTTTGAAGAAACAAAACCTCCTGATCGCCGCAAGGTGGAACCTCTGGATCGGCGCGGCCATGACCATTGGCACGGTGTTGGCGGGTTTATATGCCTACGGGACAGTCGCGCATGACGGGCCGTCCCACGCCGCCATGACCGACCACCGCAACTGGGCTTTGCCGACAGCCGGAATATTCCTGGCTCTCGCGCTTTGGGCCGCGTGGACGCAGCGTGGAGCAAAAATTGTCAGCCCGGTTTTCGTTACCGCCATGCTGCTGGCCGCCGGGCTATTGGCGGTAACGGGCTATAAGGGCGGTGAAGCCGTTTACCGCCACGGCATTGGCGTGATGCGGATGCCGGAAGTTCAAGGCGATGGCGGTCACGGCAGTCATTCGCACGGCGATATACCTGAGCATCATCAAGAAATGAAGGATTTGAGTACCCAAGGCCAAGACCATCACGGTCAAGGTGAACATCCACACTAACCTGATACAAAGGAGAAGACCCATGAAGAAACTTTTACTGACCATACTGATGTTATTTATAGCCATCCCTGCGATGGCTGCCGAAAGCGGCCATGAGCATACCTGGCTTAAGTCTGTCGAAGCGAAATATGTCTGCATGATGAACAACAAGGTGTTCGATACGCCGCAAATTGCCATCGAAGTCGAGGGCAAAACGTATTACGGATGTTGCCCGATGTGCGCCGATAAACTTAAAAACGATGCTTCGTTAAGATCAGCAGTCGATCCGGTCAGCGGCAAGCAGGTTGATAAATCCAACGCAGTCATCGGCGCAGACCCGCACGGCATGACCTATTACTTCGAGAGCCAAGAAAACTTCCACATCTACGCCAGCGGCCCGATGCCAGAAATGAAGCACGAGCATATGGAAGGCATGGATATGAAGGGTGATATGGGCCATATGATGGAAGGCCATGACAAGGGTAGCGAAGCAACTGCTCCTGTTGAGCCGCAAGCAACGCCGGAAAATCATGAGAGCCATCATTAAAGGAGGACTACTAAGGACATTTATGCTCAGAAGCATGATGAACTGCAAAACCGCCGCATGGAAATTAACCAGCTTTTAGAAAAGAACACGGCTGGCGATGGGCAATTCAAAATCGCCCTGTCCACCTTGCTTTCCCTGTCTTCCCGGACGGGGTGCTATTTGATGGTTCGACACCGGCTGAAAAGCGGCGTTTGATAGGCTTCGTATTTACGAACTTGGAATTGGAAGGCTCAAAGCTGCGGTTTTCCTTACGAAAACCTTTCAACCTCTTTGTCGATTTAGCCGATCCCTACGGGATTCGAACTGACATTTTAAACCATTGATAATAAATAATTTTATTTGGTGAAAAAAATTCCAAGCCCCCAATAAGGCCCCCCCTCTATATAAATTTAGAGGTCTTTGACATCAATTGAATATCCTTGCTCCGCCATCTCTTTAGCTAGCAAAGGTCCTGCCTCTTTCCTTAGATCACTTTTGAAAGGAATATAAATTAGCCCCTGAATATCAGAAGGTCTTTCAATCTTTTCTTGATCTTTGAGTAAAATAGCAACTTTCGATCTTCCAAGCTTTGTTAATAACATGCCTAACTCTAAGACTACATTTTGTCTGGCTCGGAATATTTTCTCATCCTCACGTCCTTTAGGGTATCCTTCATCATCCGGCGTTGCCAAGACTACACCAAAACCAATGTCAGCCGTATATTCCTCTAGTTTCTCAATAATTGTTAATACTTTAGAAGGAAGCTCATCAAGAATGAGGGGGTCTAAACCCCATCTTCTCAGCATTGCATCCAATTGGGTTCTGCTATTTTCATCGTGGCCATACACAACAAATATTTTGTTGTTTTGAGAGTTTGTTTTTTGGCTGCTTTGAAAATAGTCATCCGTTTCCAATAGGGGAGTAAGCCGCTCTTCAAATTGGCTTGTTTTTGCCTTTTCTCCTTGAAAAAGCAAAGTGCCCTTGGTTTCCCACCAATTTAAAATTGCGCCATTCTTAGCTCTAAACTGTTTCTGACCATTGGGTAGCTCTTTCCATTCACCCGCAATTTGAATCTGAGATACTTTTTCTTTTAGCTCTTCATAACTGCCTAAAAATTTGCTCATAGCATTTTCCTATTTAAAACCTTTTTCAATTAGTTTTTCTTTCCACTCATTCTCGTATATCAGGGCGAAGGATATTTCCTTTTCGTTTGACAGTAATTTAAACTCACCCACGGCTATGGCTTTGTTGGCGTGCTCTGCTAAATAGTCAAAAACCTTAGCCTTGTATGCACTGTCAGGGTTTTCAAGATGATTACCCTTTGTCTCAAAGAAAAAGTATTTATCGTCCTGCCGCAAAACTAAAAAATCTGGATAGATTTTGTCTTTCTTCCAGCCCTGAATAAAATACTCCGTTCCCTTAGTGCCAAGCCTATGCCACCATTTCACAGCTTCCTTTTCATTGATGTATGCGGCTACATTTAATTCTAGCCCGTTATAATTGCTTTTGTATTGTGGCTGGAAAAGGTTTTTATCCCATCCTATAGCAGGGTCTTCGTGTATCCCTTTATAAACGAGCCGCTCATCTCCCATATCCCAATTCAAATCGGCAAAGGGTGCGGCCAATAATTTTAGAAGAATTTTGTTATTGGTCAGTTTTTGAACAAAAAGAGCTTCTGATTTTTCTAACAGCCACTCGAAAGCATTGTCTTTAATCTGTCTGATCATGTCATGTCCGCCCGCGGCGATAGACTCCTCTGTCATGCCTCCATTTTTTAAATCCCTAACAACTTCTTCAATAACACGCCTTGCTTCAAAAGCATTTGGGATTCTGTCTGTGAGCTGACTTGTTAAAAGTGAGTAATTAAGCTGAGCATCACTTTGAATTTCAACAGTAGCGCCAAAAGTATAATCAAATGCGCTTTGCCCTGCCAAATCTGTAACGTAGTCAACCTTGGCTTCTCTTACGTTGATCTTTGTATTATCAGCTAAAACTGGAGGCTTTGAGCATGTGTAATCTGCCCAATTTATATTGCCAAGAATATCCCTGTAGTAATCGAAGGCTTTAACTTTTCCGTCTCGCATAACGGCTGTAAGCGCAGGCAAGAAAATCTTGTTCTTGTATTCATCATTGCGTTTAAGCGTTTTTTTATCTCTTTCAGGGTTGCCATTGTTATCCATACTCTGAATTTGATTGGCTACATCGCCCATCCCTTCGCGTTCAAGACCTTCTTTGATCTTAGTGATAGCATCTCCCACATTGGCTTTGCTGCAATAAATATAGGATTCATTAAGCGAAGCTATAGGCGTGACCTTCGCATAAGGCTGACGCAAAACGCGGCCTGTATATTGGGTTAGAGCGGTCTGGCTATGTTTTTGCGTTAGAATAGCCAGCACATAAGCAAAAGGGCAGTCCCATCCTTCACGAAGTGCATCTTTGGTGATGATGTATTTGGCCGGGCAAGTTTTTTCTAAAAGGTCTTCATCTTTAATTTCATCATTTTCAGACAACTTAATCCTGATTTGATTGTCTTGCACTTGGCATTTATCAATCAGATATTTTTTAATTTCTTCTACCTGATCATAATCTTCGCCCTTCTTTTTGGGTTCGGCAATAATAACCATTATTGGCCGGATGTATGTCCCTTCATCGCCCTGCAATTTAGCAGCGTCGATAGAAAGGCTTTCTAACTTTGCATGGGCGGTATTGAGCGTTGTTTTCCATTCCTCCTTATCGGAGGCATGAACATTAATTGGCAGCTTAATCATTTGCTCTGATTTGAGGCTTTGGCCGCCCACGTCCACCAGCTTATTGCTTCCATCACGCGGCGTGGCAGAAAACTCCAAAATAAATTTGGGATTAAAATGGTTAATATTATCAATTGCCTTAGCGGATTTGGCTTTATGTTCTTCGTCAATAATTACAATCGGGCGGCACAGGCGGAAAACATTTCCCAAAGATTGCTTGATCGTAATGCCCTGAATGACATCACGTTCCAGCATGTCCTCTTCCACCAGATTGGGCACAAGGTTGAGCAAGCCATTATTGGCTTCATAGTCATCAACCTCTGGAAAAAATGAAGCGTACGCGCCTGAGTCACTATAAATTTTCCGCGCATCTTTACTATTCTTTGCCACGTTAAAGGATTGCAGCATTAAAATCATCACGCAGAGATTATTTTCAACATCCGCCTTATCTAACCCGTCACTACGTTCTAAAATCTTGGTACGGCCACCAGATTCAAAATCTAGCTGCATCCTATAAGGATGCTCTTTGTTCAAAAGAGCTTTCCGAGTTTGATTATAAATCGTTGTGCTTGGCACGATCCAAAGCACAAGTCCCCGCGAAGACTTAAAGTAGTCGCGACTTATACGCCCTAAGGCGCAAGCAGCTAGCAATGTTTTGCCACCGCCTGTTGGCACTTTCATACAAATATTCGGAATTTTTCGGCCTAAACCGTCAAGCCGATCTTGCCAGACATTCGGTATATTTCGTCCTTGCCTATCTTTATAAATGGGAATGTGGACTATGCTTTTTAATTTTTCCCATGCATCGCCGCAATAAGATGATTTGGAAGGATGGATAGCGTCAGTTGAGCCCTTAGACACGCGAAATTCATAAAACTCTTCAGCTTCCTTATAGCACCCTTCCAATGTAGCCAGATACTTATCTAGCGTATCCAGAACCTCTTGCTGATAATCTTTAAGCGCCAAAGAATTGAGCATCAATCAATTTCCCGCGATTTTATGAATGGCATAGGGGATTTGGCAGAAGGTAATTTTATTGGCTGTTAATTCAGACTGACCCATATATTTGGCCGTAGCAAAGACGATTTTTTGCTTATTACTTTTCTCGGCGGCGATTAAATCCAGCTTTTCCTGATTAAGTGCAGATTCATTACTGCGGAGGTAGGCCAAATCATCTTTGTAAATCAGATAAATTTCAAATAAATCAGTTTCACCAATCAGGAAGTTTTTGGCAGGCTTTACTTCTTTATCAAGTGATTGACCTGTTGCTGTATAGAAAACGTAATGAGCCAAAGCATTGTAATTTGGTAGGCTCTCGCCAGTGAGGATTTTATCAATATCAAAGGCTTCGCCTAATTCGCAAAAAGTAAATGAGCCGCCAAGCCCTTCTTTGAGGACATCATCCTTGGCATCCGGCACGCCTTTAATAACCCGCCGCACCCGTTCAGCGGTAATATCATTAGCGTAATCTTCCATCTCTACTAGAATAAATTTTCGATTGCCGCCGTCTTCTTGATTACAGTTTAAGACTGCATGAGCAGTTGTGCCAGAACCAGCGAAAGAATCCAAAACAATGTCACTGTCTTTAGTGGATTGCTTAATTAACTCTTTGATCACCTCTACAGGCTTTGGGTAATCAAAAACTTGAGACCCCATAATTGCCTGTAATGTTTTTGTACCTTGCGAATTAAGAACAGATTGCATAATGGCAACTCCATATTCATTCTGTTCTTCTGATAAAGAATCCTCATTGATTGTCGAAGATTCAATCCAAGTTGAAAGTGGTTTACGATCAGATTTGACCTCTTTTAAATGTCTTTTATATTGCGGCGTCCCCTTCCCAGACTTTGGGAATATAACCTTATTAGCTGCAATTATTGTTTTCATTCTTTCAGGTTCATAGGCCCAGACCCTATTAGGATTGGCTTGGTAAGTTATATTTGTTTTAGGGTCTGTAATCGGATAAAAAAGATTAGGTCGTTCTTCTTTAGTTTTATTGCAAGTTAAGTTATCAACTGCCCAAGCACCCTCTGGGTCATTG
>JAKLKY010000047.1:0-2594 GCA_023150415.1 Alphaproteobacteria bacterium
AAACAATCATCTTCATATTATTATTTTAATGTCAACTTTGAAAAAATACTCAAGATGGTATGATTGAAAGAGAGATTTCTCTTTTTGTGTTTTCATTTCATGTTATCTTCATAATCGCATGGCTACCTTAAAAGACTTAGAAAATCTATATGATGTGATTAACCACAGAAATGCAATTGGGATATTGCAGACAGGAAACCCAAGTGAATTTCAGGAATTGATAAATGCATTCACCACTTTCAGGCTTACATTGGCTGACATTAAAAAGGCAGGAGGAAATGAGTCTGATATACCTAAAAAGATCTCTAACCTACTAAGAATTTCTGGTTGGCAAGAGACAAGCATTTCAGGTGATTTGCTCCTAAAATTAAAGTCCAAGAAAATTTTAGGCAAGGGCTATGATGAAAAAGAAAGAACGATAGAAAAATTTTTGGATGGTCACAAAATAGACTATGTGAAAAATCGAGTTGCTTTCGACTTGGAATGGAATAGTAAAGACCAGACGTTTGACAGGGACTTGTACGCCTTTGCCGCGTTTTATCAGGCAGATATTATTGACGCAGCTGTTATAGTCACACGCAGTCAAAAATTAAATGATGTTTTTAAGTCACTTGGCATTCTCTCTAAGTACGGCGCAAGCACAACATGGATGGGAAAACTAGAATATAGGATCAGGGCAAATAGAAGCGGCGGCTGCCCGGTTCTTGCATTAGGCATTACACCCAAATTGATAGAGGATTGGACCCAATGAAAATGACATCAGACAATCTCTTCTATTCTTTAAAAGGACAAAAATTTGGAACCATTTTGGCCGACCCTCCTTGGCAGTTCACAAACAGGACAGGGAAAGTAGCACCCGAGCACAGACGCCTTAATCGTTATAACACGATGTCTCTTGAAGAAATATGCTCAATGCCAGTTAAAGAAATTGCGGATACTCGGTCGCATTTATATTTGTGGGTTCCAAACGCTCTTTTGAAGGAAGGGCTTGCCGTTATGGACGCTTGGGGCTTTCAATATAAGAGCAATATTATCTGGCAAAAAATTAGAAAAGATGGTGAACCTGATGGCCGCGGCGTAGGATTCTATTTTAGAAACACGACTGAGGTTATTTTATTTGGTATTCGTGGGAAAAATGCACGAACATTACAGCGTGGCAGATCACAAGTTAATGTGATTAAAAGTCGAAAGCGTGAACATTCAAGAAAGCCTGATGAGCAATACAAAATCATAGAAGAATGCAGTTGGGGGCCTTATCTAGAACTGTTTGCAAGAGGGCCTCGTAAAGGATGGGAAGTTTGGGGAAATCAATCGACAGATTATTATCCAACATGGAAAACTTATCAAAATCATTCACAAAAGGAAGAGGGTAGGATTGGCGCTTTGTAAATTATCACTCAAGATGACAATATAGGCGCATGACCCTATCCCCCCTCACCCGCCGGCGGTTAAAGCAGTTCAGCGCGAACCGGCGCGGCTTTGTCAGTTTCTGGATTTTCCTGGTGCTGTTCGTTCTTGCGCTGGGCGCCAATTTCATCGCCAATGACAAGCCATTGCTGATCCAGTTCAAAGGCGCTTTGTATGTGCCAGTGCTCAAAGCCTATCCCGAAACCACGTTCGGCGGCGATTTCGAGACAGAGACCGATTACCGCGATCCCTTCGTGCAAGAGTTGATCAATAAGCAGGGCTGGATGCTCTGGCCGCCCATTCCGTTTTCCTACGACACGATCAATTACAATCTGACACAACCCGCCCCCGCGCCACCCTCCACTGCGAACTGGATCGGCACGGACGATCAGGGGCGCGACGTACTGGCGCGCGTGATTTACGGCTTCCGCCTCTCCGTCCTGTTCGGCCTGATCTTGACGATCATCAGCGCGATTGTCGGCATCGCCGCCGGCGCGGTGCAGGGTTATTACGGCGGGCGGCTCGATCTCACCCTGCAAAGGGTGATTGAAATCTGGTCGTCGATGCCAAGCCTTTATATTCTGATTATTTTCTCCTCCATCTTCGCGCCCGGATTCTGGACGTTGCTGGCGATTTTATTGCTGTTTTCCTGGGTTAGTCTGGTGGATGTCGTGCGCGCCGAGTTTCTACGCGCCCGTAATTTCGATTATGTGCGCGCCGCGCGCGCGCTGGGCGTGTCGAACCCCGTTATCATGTGGCGGCATGTTCTGCCCAATGCGATGGTGGCGACGCTCACCTATTTCCCTTTTATTCTGACGGGCTCAATCACCGCGCTTACCTCGCTCGACTTCCTGGGCCTGGGCCTGCCGCCCGGCTCCCCTTCGCTGGGCGAGCTGCTGGCGCAGGGCAAAAATAACCTGCAGGCGCCATGGCTGGGGATTACGGCTTTTGTGACGCTGGCCCTGATGCTCACGCTGCTGACCTTCATCGGCGAGGCGGTGCGCGATGCCTTCGATCCCCGCAAAACGAATATTTGATTTTCCCGCCATTTTGCTTCATAGCTGAAACACATGAAAACCGTTGTTCTGGATAAAATCGGCTCTGTCACCAAAAACCTCAACCTGCCACATGAGGTCCATCTGACCGACGCCATCGGCCCTGCCATGGGCACTGTTCTGGCCGTGCAA
>JAKLKY010000047.1:2604-13211 GCA_023150415.1 Alphaproteobacteria bacterium
AATCGATCTATAACGAACTGGAACTGCCATCGGGCCGGCTCTCGAAACTCAAGAAGGACGATATCCTGGCCGTCGCGCTGGGCGAACGCGCCGCGATGAAGGGCTTTGCCGGCAATCTGCCCAAAACACTCAAGACCG
Organism: Alphaproteobacteria bacterium; assembly: GCA_023150415.1. Classification (GTDB taxonomy): domain Bacteria; phylum Pseudomonadota; class Alphaproteobacteria; order Micavibrionales; family Micavibrionaceae; genus JAKLKY01. The sequence goes on from JAKLKY010000047.1 coordinate 2,743, forward strand.
GTGATGTCATTCATTTGCTGAATATGGGCGGCGTAGCCGGCGTGTGCAGCTCGGCCAATCTGTTCGAAGTCGGCGAACCTCTGCGCATCCGCGTGCTGGGCGGCATCGCGAATGACAAAGGCAGCGTGATGAATATCGGCGACGCCAAAAAATTCGGCCCCAGCGAACGGCTCGACAGTACCATCCCTCTGATCATCACCACCGGCACGTCGATGGACAGCGGTAAAACCACCGTGGCCAGCGAGGTCATCAAAACTCTCACACGCATCGGCATGAACCTGGCCGGGGCCAAAGTCACGGGCGTGGGCGCGCAGCGCGACACGTATAAGATGGAAGATTACGGCGTCAGCGAAACCGTCAGCTTTGTCGATGCAGGCATTCCCTCCACCGCGAATCTGGATCATGCCGCCGTAGTGGCTGTGGCCAAAGGCGCGATCAATCATCTCAGCCGCAAAAATCCTGATGCGATTATCGTGGAATTTGGTGATGGTTTGCTGGGTCGTTACGGCGTGGCCGCGATTTTGAAAGACCGCTACCTCCAAAGGAATGTGCGCCTGCATATCGGCTGCGCGCGTGATCCCATCGGCGCGATCAAGCTGGCAGAAGATTGTGCCGCGATCGGCCTACCGATTGATGTGATGAGCGGCCCCGTCACCGACAACGAAGTGGGCAAGGACATCATCCGCGAAAGCATTCCCAACATGCTGGTCTATAACGCGTTCCAGCCCGCCAACAGCGACTGGCTGGATCTCGTCATCGCGCGCTGGGCGTTGCAGGGATAATCATGCAAACGATCAAAGCCTCCATCATCGGCGTTAGTGGTTATACGGGGCTGGAGCTTCTGCGCCTGCTTCTGCTGCATCCGCGTGTGGAGATCGCGCATCTTTCATCGCGTCAAAATGAGGATGAAAAGATCGGCAACATCTTCCCGCATCTCGCGCATCTGCCCTATCGTTTTTCAAAGGCCGACGCGCTCACCATCGCGCAGGACAGCAACATTGTGTTCATCGCCCTGCCCCACCGCGCGGCACAGGATGTCGTGGCGCAGATCCACGGCAAGACGCGCATTGTCGATCTTTCCGCCGATTTTCGTCTCGACGATGCCGCGACGTATGAACGCTATTACGAGCCACACCGCCACCCGCATCTGCTCAAGGACGTCGCCTACGGCCTGCCGGAAATCTTTGGCCGGGAGAAAATCAAAAACGCCGCCACTGTGGCCAATCCCGGCTGCTTTGCCTTGTTGGGGCAGATCATGCTGTTCCCCTTTAAAGGCCGTATCAAAAGCGCGGATCTGTTCGCCATCACAGGCTCCAGCGGCGCGGGAAAGACGCCCGGCGACGGCACGCATCATCCCGTGCGGTCCCACAACATCAAAAGCTATTCCATCAACACACATCGTCATTTGCCAGAGATCACGCGCGCTGCCGGCATCGCGGAAGCACAGCTGAATTTCGTTCCGACCTCCGGCCCCTACGTGCGCGGCATTTTCGCGCAGGCGTTTGTAACGCTTTCCTCTTCCAGCGATATTCAGGAATGTTATAAAAACGAACTCTTCATACGCATGCAGAACGACGTCGCGCTGGCGCATGTGGTGGGCTCGAATTTCGTGGATATAAACTTTGCCAAGGGCCAAGACGGGCGCATTCTGGTTCAGGGCGCGCTCGATAACCTGATCAAGGGCGCCGCCGGTTCAGCTATCCAGAACATGAACATTATGCTGGGACTTGAGGAAGATCTCGGCCTTTTAAATTTAAGCCCGATCTTGCCGTAAAGAATTTTCCATCGATCGATGAGCGCGGTATAGGACGAACCTTGTTTCGAATAGTTTGGCCCATCTTATCTTCAGCGCATTCCAGATCGTACCGCTTTTGCAAGTTCAGCCAAAATCCCGGCGAAATATTGAACAAATAGCCAAGCCGCAATGCCGTGTCCGCTGTAATATCGCGCCGACCATGGACAATGTCACTGGTACGACGGCGATCAACATTGATCAGCTTCGCCAACTTGCCTGCGCTCAATCCCATGGGCCTCAGAAAATCCTCCAGCAAAATCTCGCCCGGATGAACAGGCGCAAAATCTTTCTTCTTCATGGTAAGCATCCTTTCCTAATGATAATCAACAAACTCCACGTCGTATACCTCACCATCGCGCCAAACGAAACAAATCCGAAATTGCCGATTGACACGTATGGAATGCTGCCCTTTCCGGTCGCCCTTCAGCTTCTCCAGTTGATTACCGGGCGGTACGGTTAGGTTTTCAATTTTCTCGGCCGCATCAATCTGCAAAATCTTGCGCAGGGCCATGCGCTGTATTTCGTCCGATACGCCTTTTATTCGTTGCCGTCTGAATATTTGCTCGGTCCGTCGATCGGCAAAACTCTGGATCATAATTGTAGTGTATCACACAACTTTTCTGAAAGCAATAAAAAAGTTGTGTGATTTACAACGTCATGTTAAATCATGCTCCATGACCCGCAAAAAACCCCATTTCCTGATCGACGCGTTTTACGAGAGCAAGTTCAAAGACAATCTGTTCGTCATCAAGGCGGGCGGCAAGGTTGTGGAAGATATGCGCGCTCTGGGTGAATTGATGGCAGATATCCATCAGCTGACGCTGCATGGCATACGCGTGCTGTTGATTTACGGCGCTGGCAAGCGGCTTGATGACGCTGCGGCAACGCGCGACATCCCTATCCGCAAACACGAAGGACGGCGCATTACCGATGCCTCCATGCTGGAGCTGATGAAGGAAAGCGTCGGCGGAACGCTGTGCCTGTCCATCACCGAGGCCATGACGCGCGCGGGCATTGACGGCTTATCTCTGAACGCTGTGCCGGCGGATTGGCTACGCGTCGTGCCGCGTGCCAAACAGCCTGTCGATTTCGGCTTTGTCGGCGATGTGGAAAGCGTCGAGCCACGGCCCCTGCACCGCCTGCTGAAGGCCACACCGTTTATCGCCTGCGCCTGTCTGGCGATGACGCCGCAAGGCCAGACGCTGAACATCAACGCCGATACCATCGCCACCGCCCTGGCCGTGGGCGCGCAGGCACAAAAGCTGATTTTCCTGAGCGATGTTGATGGCGTGCAGATCAATGGCCGCACGGCGGATATTATCACGTCGGAGGAAATCCCTGCCCATTTGAAATCCGGTCAGGTCACGGGCGGTATGGCGATCAAACTGCAGAATTGCTTGCAGGCGCTTGATGGCGGCGTGCGCCGCGTCCATTTGATCAGCGGTCTGCGCCCCCATGCTCTGAAGGTCGAGATTTACGAATCTGTCTCCCCCGGCACGATGCTGTTCCGCGAGGCCGAGCGCCAGAGTTATCTCAACGAAATCGCCGCGCAGACATTGATTGAAGGGCGCGGATAGGCAATAATCACCCCATGACGACCGACGCCCAGAACATCATCGACGAAACCTTCAAGCATCTGATCAAAACCTACGAGCCACAGCCCGTGGTCATGGATCATGGTGAGGGTATCTACGCCTTCGATACGGACGGCAAGAAGTATTTCGACTTTGCCGCCGGCATCGCTGTGGCCTCATTAGGCCATGCGCATCCGGTGGTTCTGGAGACCATCAACAAACAGGCCGCGCGGTTAATGGCCGTGCAGAATTCCTACGCGACGAAGGAAAAACTTGCCGCGGCCAAGCTAATCGTTGCGCATTCGTGCATTGATCTCGTCTATTTTTCCAACAGCGGCACCGAGTCGGTCGAAGCCGCGCTGAAATGTGCGCGCAAATGGGCGCATGATGAAAAAGGCCCGCAGGCGATTGAGATCATCGCCTTCCGCAATTCCTTCCACGGACGCACTTATGGCTCGGCCAGCGTAACCGAGAAATTCCACACCCAGCCCTTCTTCGGCCCCTATATCCCCGGCATTCAATGGGCGGAGTTTAATAATCTCGAGAGCGTACGCGCGCTCATCTCGAAGGACAAAACGGCAGCCGTGATCGTCGAGCCTGTGCAAGGCGAAGGTGGGCTGGCGGTAGCAGAGGTCAGCTTTCTGCAAGGCTTGCGCGATCTGTGTACCCAGAACAATGTCTGTCTGATTTTCGACGAAGTCCAGGCTGGTTTCGGTCGGCTTGGCTATCTCCACGCGTACGAGGCCTTCACCGATGCGCACGGCACCATCGTCGAACCGGACATCATCTGCTGGGCCAAGGGCATGGGTTCCGGTTTTCCGGTCGGTGCCATGGGCGCAAAAGAGAAATTCGGCAAGGCGATCGTTGTCGGCACGCACGGCACGACCTATGGCGGCAATCCGCTGGCTTGCGCCGTGGCGCACACCGTCATCACGACGATGCTCAAACCCGGATTTCTAGAGAACGTGCGCGCCAGCGCAAAAGCATTTCATGACGGCCTGAGCGAGATCCAGCGCCGCTCGAATAAAATCACTGCCATCAAAGGCAAGGGCCTGATGAGCGGGATCGAAACCACGATCGAGATTAAAACCCTGATGCGCGCGCTGCAGAAAAACGGGCTGATGAGCACACAGGCCGGCAAGGCAACCATACGCCTCACCCCGCCCCTGATCATCACCCCGGCGCAAATTCATCAGGCGCTGCAGGTGATTGAGCGGACGGTGGCGGAGGCGTAACCTGCCGTTTGTCGAAAGGCAAACCCAGATACTGATATTGTTTCGGCACAGCATCGGGAATATAGCGCACGGCACCTTCCATGACCAGCAATCCTAAATTTTTGACAGAAGCGTCATATGCTGAGTGCTCTAGAATCTCTCCAAGCGCGCAAAAAATGCTTTTTAAACTCTCCAAACGATCGCTGCCTGCCTGCGCGTTAAATTGATTTCCTAATCTAGCCAAAAACACTAAAGAAGGCGGGCTTTCAAGAGTATAATTTCTCTTGATAGTATCGATAAGCTTTTGTGATGGAATAGTATGGATATCAGCAGTGCCTTTGGATTCTGGGTCTGTAAGAACGTTCAAACGAACAATAAGCTCAGCCATACGCGCATAAGCTTGATGAATATCTTCTGGCCCCTGATCTTGCCCTAGAAATTCATGGGCCAAAGCGGGCGCAATCCAATAATGCGTGGGCTGCCCTAAAAGCGCCGTCAGCGCACGCTTAGCAATATAATCTCTGATAACCTGCGCATCACCACCGGCTTCTTTGTATGCATTAAGAGCATAAAAATCAGCATAGAACTCATCTTCATATAGATTGTCAAATTCCATACCCATTTTATTGTAACAGGCATGACCGATTTCGTGCTGCAGCTGGATATAACGCTCATGATCTTCAGGAATAGGATTTTGAATATCACAAGGATTTAATTGATAATTCCTTGCAAAGTGCTGCTCGCTGGTTTGTTTAGAACTCGGACTCATTAAGAAGCAATAACTAACGTTCCAAGTACGAACATTGTGAACTAAAGGGCCTTTTTGCAGATAACTTTGATCTGCAATTCTTTCCGCCCCACCAGCATCTTCGTGAGGAAGCTTTTTCGCAAGCCATGCCTTGAAAGCTTCCTTTCGTTCCTGCTTTTGAATTTCCGTTATCGTGCCCTGAACAAGAGCATCAAAATGCACAAAGTCCTCAGGACGGCATGAATACACCTCTACCCCGTCGAGTAGCTTACTGATTTCCTCGTCAGTTGGCAGGGTTAGGTTCGCCATCGTCAAAGTCCCTTGTTTTTTGTAAATTATAACATAAAAGTTAATATTTTGAAAATTCCGGTTTATTTTTGCCTTTTAAGGGCTTAGATAACGATTCCATGACCACCGCACCCCGCCATTTCATCGACCTGCCCGATATCGCGCCTGATACGCTCAAGGCCATTTTGGCCAATGCCCATCGCCTCAAGAAGCGCAAATTCAACCCACCGCAGCTGTTTACCGGCCTGTCGCTGGCGATGGTGTTTGACAAGCGCTCCACGCGCACACGCATGAGCTTCGAGGTGGCGATGAAGCAGCTGGGCGGCCATACCGTCGTCATGAACAAGGATGAGATGCAGATCGGCGGCGCGGAGAGTATTGCCGACACCGCGCAGGTGCTCTCCCGCTTTGTCGACGGCGTGATGCTGCGGATCAGTTCACACGAGGATCTGCTGGAGATCGCGCGCCATAGCCGCATTCCGGTGATTAACGGCCTGACCGACCACTCCCACCCCTGCCAGATCATGGCCGACCTCATGACCATCGAGGAAAAGCTTGGCCGGGTGGAGGGCCTGAAAATCGCGTGGCTGGGCGATTACAACAACGTCGCGCGCACCTTCGCGCAGGCATCAGCCATCTGGGGTTTTGAATTCGCGGTGGCCTGCCCGCCCGATCTGCTGCTGGGCAAGAACCTGCACAACGCCACAAACCCGCACAGCGCCGTCAGCGGCGCGGATGTCGTAGTCACGGATACCTGGGTGTCGATGGGACAGGAGGGCAAGGACATCGAGAAATTCTGGCCTTATCAGGTCAATGCCGCCCTCATGGCCAAAGCCAGACCAGGCGCCATCTTCATGCATTGCATGCCTATCCACCGCGGCGAGGAAGTAACGGATGAGGTGCTCGCCTCCCCTGCCAGCGTCGTCTATGACGAGGCCGAGAACCGCCTGCACGCCCAAAAGGCCATTCTGGCCTGGTGCCTAGAGGATGCAGGCGTGCGGATCGACGGGTAATGTTCCATAATCGATGTTTTTAAGATACTGATTTTATTAGCTAATTTCATGTCCTTCAGTTTGTTTGCGGGATTTTTTCCAATCGCGCCTTTATCTCTCGAGAAACAATTTTCCCCGTCAAAAAATTACAACTTATAGTATAATAAATGATCGAAAAAATCAAGATTCAATTCCCCTGCCAGCCATGCTCCCTCTGGGATAATGAGATGTCTCCTGATGGGAAGAAGCGATTCCAACAGGGGCTACTTAAGCTGTTTCTTGTAACTTTCGCAAATCTTATCCACAAAAAGCACTAAAATTTCACAGAAAAGCTTTCTTTTTTTCGCTGTTTTCGTTACATTGTATAAGAACAGGGAGAAAATAATATGGCTAATTATCCAATAGATCCTGATTTACTTGCGTTTGAACAACAGCTTATAGAGGCAGGCGCCGACGCAACTGACATGCTAATTATTCGCATGGTTAAAGTATATTGCCAGAGAACCGGACACCCTGCATCTTTGGGTTTTAATGAGCTGCTTAACCAGCCCATCAAACCGCCGGCTCCCAAAAATGCTGATTCAGCCAAGGATATTTTCCAAGCAGCGCGCATTTTACATCCTCAACAGCAGCTACCTGATCCAACCCGTGTTGATTTCTTATTTGAAGAATTTTGCCGCCCTGTTGGAGAGCGAATGGTGCGCACGCCTGCTAAAGCTGCACAACCAGCAGCCCCCGGCCTGACTCAATCTTAATCAAAAAAACCATTGCACCGCGCGGGTTTTTGCTGTCTTGTTCCTGCTGATATAAACCCTGTCATGTCGGGCGTTGGCAGGGGATGACTATCATTATTGCAGGAGGTTACCCACATGAGCAAAGGCAAAGTCGTTCTCGCCTATTCCGGCGGGCTGGATACATCCGTGATTTTGAAATGGTTGATCGAGGAAGGCTATGACGTCGTCGCCTTCATCGCCGATGTCGGGCAGGATGAAGATTTCGAAGCCGCACGCGAGAAAGCTCTGAAGGTCGGCGCATCGAAAGTTTATGTGGAAGATCTGAAAGAGGAATTCGTCACCGACTTCATCTTCCCTGCCTTCAAATCACAAGCGATTTACGAGGGGCGCTATATGCTGGGCACGTCCATCGCACGCCCCGTCATCGCCAAGAAGCAGATCGAGATCGCCATCAAGGAAAATGCGCAGTTCGTTTCGCACGGCGCCACCGGCAAGGGCAACGATCAAGTCCGGTTTGAGCTGACCTACCTCGCGCTCAAACCCGACATTAAAATCCTGGCACCGTGGAAGATGGAAAGCTTCCTTAACCGTTTCCGCGGCCGCACGGATATGCTCAACTACGCCGCGCAATACGGCATCCCTGTGAAGGCCACGGCATCGAAACCGTATTCCGAGGATGACAATCTCCTGCACATCTCGCACGAGGCCGGCATTCTGGAAGACCCGAACGCACCGGCGGCGGAGGATATTTATTCCCGCACCACACCGTTGGAAAATACGCCGGATCAGCCCGACATCATCGCGCTTACATTTAAAGATGGCCTCGCGGTGAAGGTGGAAAACCTGCATGACGGGCATGTGGAAACAAAACCCCTGCCCCTCTTCACGTATCTCAACACGCTGGGCACCAAGCATGGCATCGGCCGGCTGGACATGGTGGAAAACCGTTTCGTCGGCATCAAATCGCGCGGCGTGTATGAAACGCCGGGCGGCGCGATTTTGTTCGTCGCGCACCGCGATCTCGAAGGCCTGACGATGGACCGCGAAGTGATGAAGCTGCGCGACTCGCTGTCATCGAAAGTGGCGGAGCTGATTTATAACGGCTTCTGGTTTTCGCCCGAAATGGAATTCCTGATGAGTGCGATGGACAAGGCGCAGGAAATGGTCGACGGCACGGTGCAGGTGAAGCTGTTCAAGGGCCATGCCTATCCGATTGCACGTTCTTCGCCCGTGGCGCTCTATAACCCCAAGCAATCGTCGATGGACGAAGCGGGCGGCTACGACCAGCGCCACGCCGAGGGCTTTATCAAGATCAACGCCATCCGCCTGCAGGCGCATACGCTGGTGAAAAAGAAAGCCAGAGATCAGGGCAAGAGCGGGAAAAAAGCGGCTTAATCAGGCTGGACCGCGATCGCAGATCTCGCTAATTGATATTCTAACAATTGGCTCCGCGCAACATGCACGGCTTCCCCACAAACATGTTCATGCATCTTGCTAATATTGATCTCTAAGGTGGAAATTCTTTTGTCAATCTCCGTGCCCGTTAATATTATTTCTTGCCCATTAAGATTAAAACATGCTGTTAAGCTCTCGGTCCCAGGACGAAGATAAACGCATGCGGCCGAAGTCGATGAAGGTCTCGTTATTTGTGTCATATTTTTGTCTCCCAGAATTTCACCATAACAAATTCGAGGCCCAGAAAGCTACAAAATAATTACATTCTGTGCCTTTTGAATGCAGATGTGGATGAATGGATATCATTCAAGTTTTCTGTTGTAATTTTCTTATATTTTCTCTTTAAAGATAAGAAAAGATAGGCATGGCTATAAAAAAGACAACAAGAAATACTTTTGGTCAGGTAAGTAAGTCCCCGCCTTTGGCGCGCATTGGATATAAACCATCGACAGAAGAAGTACGTAAAGCTGAAAGAATTGTCAGCAGTATTGTTACAAAGCATCTTACACGGGCAAATCCCGAGTATGAGGATGTCGTTGCTGGCATCATGATGGAATGGATCAGGGGACTGCTCTATTTTTACGATCCTCAGAAAAGCAATCCTATCACCTATGCAGATAATCTAGCGCGATATTATTTGAAACGATTTTTTGCCCGCCAACAGAAAACAGTTAAAGCTATGCGAGCATTTCAAGAATCGAAATGCCAAGAAACTCTCTATCATGATACTCAAGAAATTGATGAACGAGATGAGAGATCTACACAGCTGGATCGGGCTATGCGACAGATGCATCCACAACATGCTGAAGCGGCCGTTCTTCTGTATGCAAGAAATTTAAACTCTATTGCATGTGCAAATGCATTACAGATTTCTGCTAACACGCTTCGTTCCTGGAAGCACAGAGGCCTTATGCAAGTGTCAGAACATACAGCACAGGGTGATAACTGCTGTCCCCCCTCTGCCGCTTGATCGGCAGAGGGTATTCATCGTATTATCGCCAAGGTAGGGCCTGTAGCTCAGGGGTTAGAGCGGACCGCTCATAACGGTTTGGTCGGGGGTTCAAATCCCTCCGGGCCCACCATTCTTCTTTTGTTTATGCAGTGGTTGTCTGCCACTCCACCCCACTTATGAATATCATAGCAACCATGGGCTTTGCTCTTAGTAGAATTTGTGCATATAATTAGGAAAGTTATAGAGTACCTCCACACTCTGATATCATCTATGCACCCCACATCACTACAAGAGCTTATTCACTTCGCTACAACAAAAAAGCGCCACGGAAAATCTTGGAGCTTTTTACACGTACGCCAAAACCCGGATGCCGTCCCGGCGGAATTTGGTGAAGTTCGCCAAGCGTTGGAGCATCATTTCCAGGATACGGAAAAGCTTTTCCATGACTTTCAAAATCAAAAAGATCTGGTTATGGTCTTTCATAATAAAACACGCCTAGCTATCGGGCAGTTTGAAAAAGCCATGCGTGAGCGCTATGGCGACATGAGTTTGAATATCATGACCAGCGATTTGAATGAAAATGGTCTCTATCAGTTCAATAAGAATATAAGCGATTTGTTAGACCCCAATGATGTTTTAAGCCGTAACTTGCTGAAACGCATGACCCGTATGACAAATGTCGCCCTGGTGCTGGATGATGATAAAATGATCTTGGCC
>JAKLKY010000048.1 GCA_023150415.1 Alphaproteobacteria bacterium
CGAACAGCAGGAAGAGAGAGAATGAGGCGGCGAAAGGTAATGATCTCCTCAACGCAGGCGAGGCTGTCGCGCGAATAACCTGTATAATTTCCATGATAGACGAGGCAATCACCAAAGCGAAATTTTTTGAAAATAAGGTCATGCAAACGCGTGAGCCGCCGTACATCACCATGTAAGGCTGGAATGGCCCAGATCCGCTGCGCCTGATCAAGACAGGCGAAGCTCTGGCTTTGAAATGTGGCCTGGCACACGAGAAGAAGTTTCCAATTTAATGTTAAACTGAAGGAATTGTGAAGAGAATTACAATTGTATGTGAAGTCAAAGGAATCGCATCACATAAAAGTATTGTAACAAAAAATCTGTGGAAAAGAAGTTTTATCGTTCTTTTAAACCTTACAAGGAAAAGGGTGTGATCGGTCCAGTATATTCATAGTGAATATCTGTTTCAGGATCAATTTGTGTCCCAAGATGTTGGGCTGCTTTCTGCGCAGCTGCTTTTAGTTTATTCAAACATTCTTTGGGTAGGCTAATTTGTGCAAGTATTCCAATCGCATAATCTGGTTCCTTCAGACGTACATCAAAGTTAAGCAAGTATTCATCACTAAGTTGCGGGAATTGCCTGTGTACATCCTCGGCAATCATTTTTGCTAATTGTTCTGTAAGAGCCATTGGTATCCATAAACATAGCTTGAGACCGCAAAAAAGCGCCTGGATAGATTTTTTTTTAGTTATCAAGCTGCCTTGTTTTTCGCAGCCGCTTTGGTGAGTAGGCCTTCCAGGCGTTCGGTCGCTTTGGCTTCCGTGATTTTTTCAACGGCGGCCACTTCGCGCGCCAGGCGCTGTAGCGCTGATTGATAAATCTGGCGCTCGCTGTAGGATTGCTCGGTGTCGTCGTTGCTGCGTTTCAGATCGCGCAGAACTTCGGCAATCGAGATCGGATCGCCGGAATTGATCTTGGTTTCATATTCTTGGGCACGGCGGCTCCACATCGTACGGCGAATGCGGGCGCGTCCCTTAAGCGTCTTTATCGCATCTTGCAGGCGGTTGCCGGTGCTGAGGCGGCGCAGGCCGGATGTTTTGGCTTTCATGACAGGAATTTTAACGCGCATACGGTCTTTCTCGAATGCGATTGCGTAGAGGCTGACTTGCATGCCGCCGATGACATGTGTCTCGACGCCTTCAATCTGGCCCACACCATGTGCCGGATAGACCACAAAATCGCCCTTGGCGAAGTCACGATTGTCGTTATCTGCAACTTTTGCGACTTTTACCTTTTCTGCCATTTTTGGGGCCGTTTTCTGCTGAGGCGCTTTCAAAGGCGCGTTGGCAGGCACAGGCTTTGTTGCGACGGCTTTAGCTGTCAAGGGCTTGTTCACGGTTTTATTAACAGATGATTTGCGGGCCGAGTTTTTATTGGCTGGCATTTTTGTGTTCTTCGGCTTATTGCTTCTAGCATTGCGCATTTTTGTATTGCTTTTTGTAGCCATTTGCTTTTCTCTTCCGTTGTGCTTCGTGTCGCTGTTATGCAGTTTTTCAATTCTCTGGCTTTAGGGCTGGATAGATAGAAAAAATTGGAGTGACCTTTCGTAAAACAGAAAGACTGCCCTGCCTTTAGCCCAGACTTAAAGTCTGGTTAGCTTACGTCATAAATGATAAAAAATCAATGTTAATTTGCGGAGTTTGTGATATTTTTTTCGTTAGCGTTGCTTATGCGCTGCAGTCTGGTTTTTTCAGTAATTACTTTTTGGGCAGGAATAAACTCTGGATTGAGGGCCTGAGCAATCGTAGCGACCTCAGCAGATATTTTTAACAAGGAGTATGCAGCGCCTTGTGTCGGCATACTGAGTTCACGCACGATTAAATCATGCAAGATCTTTTCTGAAAGACTAATTAATGCGCTATAAAGTGTCGTTTGCCGACAATCAACACCAGATTTTCGTAATGTTTCGAGCCGAGCGACATAAAAGTCATCTTCCATATCTTTGCCTGTGATTTTGCGAATAGAAAATGACAAAATCCCGAATTGGCGACAAAAGCGGCGCTCGAAGCTGCGATACTTTCCATGATACAAATCGAAGGTATACAGGGCGAGGTTGGCTGTTGCTTGTAATAGAATTTTCAGTTTGTCGTTGTCGAAGGTTTCTGAAAGATCAATGGTGTGGTTATTGGAAAAAACAAGGGCCTTAATTTGCGTGCATCGCTCAAGAAACTTAAGGAAATCGCCAGCGCGTGAGGCGATGCGACGATCAATGGATAAAGTCAGTAAGGGGCTCTGGTCGCGGCGTAACGCGATGCTGACAAACCGGGCTGCAGGGTCAACAGCATAGACAAAGCCTTTGCCGTGCGCCTTGAAACAGCCTCTGGAATCAGCTTCTTCCAGCTCCACTTTTACATCCTCCCTTATATTTTTGATTATATTCAGAGTACCACAATATGACGGGAAAAAGTCAAGTTTTACATTAGAAAATTTTAAATCAATATATTATGTTATAACAAAATTATATTAATGCATAAAATATAGCAAATTGCCTAACTAGATTCTGTTATTGAATTTTAAATTCATCGCATCTGTTTCCAAAACAGCCTCTCGTCCGACATAAAACGGCCTTAAATTGTCTCCGTGACCAAACGGTGCATCCATAAGGAGGGGGTATTTATAACCTTCAGTATATTCGCGAATGATTTCCTCAAGCGTGAAGCCAAACGGACGCTTACCTTCTTGCAAATCCGTGAAGGTACCGATGACGAGCGCTGCAAGATCTTTGAAAATCCCCTGAGCGTGCAGGTGCCAGAACATCCGATCAAAGCGCGAAAGATGGTCGCTTGCATCCTCGAGAAAAAGAATGGCACCTTTGGGATCTGGCATATGCGCAGTACCCGGCAGATGCATAAAGACACTGAGATTGCCACCAATCATTGTCCCCTTTGCTGTGCCTGCGCGCAAAACCTTTGCCCCTGCTAGAGAAACAGAACCGCCGTTGCCCTGGAGGAGGGCAAGCGTCGCCGTGACATCCCTTTGCCGTGCCTCTTCATGTATGTGTTTAAACACAGGCCCATGTATACCGGCAAGGCCGGTATGCGCGTAAATACCATTGAGCAGGGCGGTGACATCACTAAAGCCGACAAGAATTTTTGGCGTGCGTTTCATGGCCTCGAAATTAATGCTGTCAAGTAAATGCAGCGCACGGTTGCCCCCGCCCGCCGCCCAGATGGCTTTGATATCGGGGCGCTGCCACAGGCCTTGCAGGGCGAGCGTCTTTTGTAGCGCTGTGCCGGCAGACTGGCGGTCACGCTCAAAGGTCTGCGGATGGACAAACACTTTGAACCCAAGATTTTCGATCACCGCCTTTGATTTCTCAATATCGTCGCGCTCGACGTAGGAAGACGGCGCCATGACGCCAATTGTATCGCCGGGGACCAGAAGAGGGGCTTGCATGATATTAGTCTACGCGGCTTTCTTAATCTGTTCAAATGCCGCTAAGGCACGCGTGCGGGATGCCTTCAAATCCACCAACGGCGGGGGGTAGGCTGCGGGAGTATGTCGCGATGTCCAAGGTGCATGGATTTCATCGGCAGACAAAGCGCTCAATTCCGGTACATATTGGCGCACGTAATCACCCCGGGGATCGAATTTTTCCCCCTGTGTCACGGGATTAAAGATGCGGAAATAGGGCGCGGCATCAGCACCACAGCCCGCTACCCACTGCCAGCTGGCGCTGTTATTGGCCAGATCGGCATCCACAAGCGTATCCCAAAACCAGTCTTCGCCATGATGCCAGTGAATAAGAAGATTCTTAACCAGAAAGGAGGCAACAATCATCCGCACGCGATTGTGCATCCACCCTGTTTGCCAGAGCTGGCGCATGCCCGCATCGACGATAGGAATGCCGGTTTGCCCCTTTTGCCACGCGCGCAGGGCAGCAGGATCATCGCGCCATGGGAAGTGTGCAAAGCGCGGTTGTAGAGGTGCACGCGGCAAATCAGGATAATGATAGAGCAGGTAGGCTGAGAATTCGCGCCAGCCGAGCTCGCTGCAGAAATGGTCGGTATCGGATTCCAGACCTTCGCTGCGGCCGGCGTTTTGTACTGTGTGCCAAAGGGTACGGATAGAGATTTCGCCAAAATGCAGATGCGGGGACAAGCGGGAAACATTCTCAAAATCGGGGCGGTTGCGATCTTGCTTATAGCCACGCAAGCCGCGTTGGATAAATTCCTGCAAACGGATCTGCGCGCCCGTTTCGCCGGGCTGCCATGTTTGCGCAAGAGTTGCGTGCCAGTTGATTTTCGGCAGGAGGCCAAGACCAGAAAGCAAATCGCCTCCATCTTGGCTGGTGCATAGCTGTTGTTTCCATGCGTGCGCTAACGGATCAGCAGGCAGGGGGGTTAATGGTGATCCCAGGCATCCCTTGCGATAGAAAGGCGTAAAGACTTTATAAGGTGTGCCGTCGTCCTTGAGGATTTCCCATGGCTCCCAAAGCAGAAAATCCTTAAAGCTTTCCACCGTGATGCCGCGCCCCTTTAAATCGTCCTTGATAGTTTTATCGCGCGCAATTTGCCATGGTTCATAGCAGCGATTCCAAAACACGGCCTTCGCGCCTGTTTGTCCGATTAGGGTAGGGAGGATTTTTTCTGGCCGGCCTGATTTCAGGATCAGCCTTCCACCCAGAGCGCGATTGAGAGATGCCAGGCTTTCATGCAGCCACCACCGGCTGGCCCCGCCCATGGCCCAGGGGCCGGCATTATCATGGTCGAGAATATAAACAGGGATAATGCTGTAGCCCTTGTTGAGGGCAGCATTGAGTGCAGTATTATCCTGCAGCCGGAGATCCTGCCGGAACCAGAAAAGCGCCGATATGGGCTTAGCCATCTTTCAAGATGCGCGTGGTGAGTTCTTTCATCACATCATCCGCGCGCAGATTTTCCACCTGACATGTGCCGGCTGCTTCGTGGCCGCCACCGCCATACTCCAGGCAGAGCTTGCCGATATCCGTTTTGCTAGTTTTGTTCAAAATGGATTTCCCGATCGCGAAGACGGTGTTTTGTTTGTTCTTACCCCAAAGGACATGCATTGAGATATTGCATTGAGGGAAAAGGGCATAAATCACAAATCTGTTACCGGCCCAGATGGTGGCTTCCTTGCGCAGATCTAGAAGAACCAGATTATTATGAATGCGCGAGCAGCGTTCGATCTGTTCGCGAAACTTCTTGGCATGTTCGAAATAAAGATCAACGCGCTCCTTCACATCAGGCAAAGCAAGGATTCCTTCGATGCCGTCATGCGTACGGCAATGATCGATCAGCTTCATCATCAATTGATAGTTAGAGATGTTGAAATCCCGGAAACGGCCAAGGCCTGTGCGTGCATCCATAATAAAACTCAGCAGCACCCAGCCTGAAGGATTTAAAATCTCCTCTTTCGTGAAACTGGCTGAATCGGCTTTATCCACTGCCTCAATCATATCCTGCGAGATGTTTGGAAATTTCTCCGCGCCGCCGAAATAATCATAGACAACCCGCGCAGCGGAAGGCGCTTTCGGATCAATAACATGATTGGCTGGGTGATGTTTAACGCGCGTGGTTTCACTGGCGTGATGGTCAAAAGCCAAATACACGCCGGCGGCATAAGGCAAATTGGTAGTGATGTCGTCAGGCCCAACTTCAATCAGCCCATCTTGCATGTCCTTGGGGTGTGCGAATGTTACATCGTCAATCAGATCGAGTTCCTTAAGGAGGACGCCACATACAAGCCCATCCATATCGCTACGGGTTATGAGGCGAAATTTCTTCTTGCCATCGGGAAGGATTTTTGCAGATTGAGGCATGGTGGTTTCTCCTTCAAAAAAATAATGCAATGAAAAACTAGCTGGCGATCACTTCGTCTTCTTTCTTGGATTTTGAGACCTTCTTCTTCTTGTCAGAGAAGACATAGACAGGTGTCTTGTTTTCCTTGACTGTGTCCTCATTCAAGATGACCTCTTCAATGCCGTCCATGTCGGGTAGCTCGTACATGGTGTTCAGCAACAAACCTTCAATAATCGAACGCAGACCGCGCGCGCCGGTTTTGCGCTCGATCGCCTTGGTGGCGATGCTCTTGAGCGCATCCTCGGTGCAGGTCAGTTTGGCACCCTCCATTTCAAAAAGCTTCTGGTATTGCTTGACCAAGGCGTTTTTCGGCTCAGTCAAAATCTTTACAAGTGCCGCTTCATCCAAATCGCCGAGCGTGGCGATGACAGGAAGGCGTCCGACAAATTCCGGGATTAATCCGTACTTTAGCAAATCTTCAGGCTCCAGCTCTTGAAACAATTCTCCGGGCTTGCGGTCATCAGCGGACTTCACATCGGCGCCGAAGCCAATCACCGTGCCGCGTCCGCGCGCTGCGATAATCTTATCAAGGCCAGAGAACGCGCCGCCGCAGATAAACAGGATGTTGCTGGTATCAACTTGCAGGAATTCCTGCTGTGGATGCTTGCGGCCGCCCTGGGGGGGGACGCTGGCGACTGTTCCTTCCATCAATTTCAGCAAGGCCTGCTGCACCCCTTCGCCCGAGACATCGCGGGTGATGGAGGGGTTATCGGATTTGCGGGATATTTTATCGATTTCGTCGATATAGACGATTCCCTTTTGCGCGCGCTCGACATTGTAATCAGACGCTTGCAACAGTTTGAGAACGATATTCTCAACATCCTCGCCCACGTAGCCGGCTTCGGTCAGGGTTGTTGCATCGGCCATGGTAAAGGGCACATCCAGGATTCGCGCCAGCGTCTGCGCCAGCAGGGTCTTACCCGAACCGGTGGGGCCAACCAGAAGAATATTGGACTTGGCAATTTCAACATCTGCGTTGCCGCCGCTGGCATTCTCTAGACGTTTATAATGATTATGCACTGCAACCGAGAGAACACGCTTGGCGCGCTCCTGTCCGATCACGTAATCATCGAGAACAGTCTTGATCTCGCTGGGCGTGGGGACACCGCCGCCTGTACGCACCAGCTGGGTCTTGTCTTCCTCGCGGATAATGTCCATGCACAGCTCGACGCATTCATTGCAGATGAAGACGTTCGGACCCGCGATCAGTTTGCGGACTTCGTGCTGGCTCTTGCCGCAGAAAGAGCAGTAAAGGGTGTTTTTACCTTCGCCGCTGGCTGCTTTACTCATTTCGATTTTTCCTTTTTGTCGTTACACATGAATCAGTTTTTTCTTTTCAATCTGCCAACTGTATAGAGGCCACGCAAGGCCTTATATTTATATTGTGGGAAAATGATGCTTTTTAAAAGCAACGTAGTTTAGCTGCGTATGAACTTGCCCCCTTAAGACCATCTTAATATAAAGAAAGCTTAAAAAACGTGAATGAGATACGAAAATGATTGTTGCGCCGCACCTAGCTGAATTATCGGAAAACTTTGGCCTTTTAGGGGATTGGGAGGAGCGTTATCGCTATCTCATCGATCTGGGCCGTGCGCTTCCGGTTATGCCTGATTCCCTGAAAACCGACGAAAATTTCGTGCGCGGTTGCACATCCCGTGTTTGGATGGCGGGGGGGATTCGCAACGGGCGTCTGTATTTCCAGGCTGATAGTGATGCGCATATTGTGCGCGGACTGATTGCGTTGCTCAAAGTTGCATATGAAGGGCAGAAGGTTGAAGAAATTGCCGGCATCGACATCGCTGGATTTTTTAGCTCAATCGGTCTGGATCAGCATCTCAGCCCCAACCGCCGTAACGGATTTTTCGCGATGGTGGAAAGGCTGAAGACGCTAAGCCAATTAGGCAATTCTTAAGTCATTGGCTCTCCATTTCGGTGTGTCTTGCGCTAACTGATTGGTGCTAACAGTCCAACTGAGGTGCTGTGTAATTTTCGAAAGTTTTCCTCTTATGGAGTCGAGTTTATGCGTTTCTTCGATGCGTTTATGAACATCTGCTTCAACCAGAGAAAAGAGGCGATTGGCCTTTTCATAGGATCCGATTAAATAAGCTTCAATAACACAGCGTACAGAACCAGAAAAATCATCGTCAATTAGGTCTCTAAAATACGTGTGCAAGGCTTTCTGTTCCAGGAACATGTTGTCATGTCCAATGAATGTAAAAAATTCAATTTTTAAATGATGGGGAATATCGTCCTGATTTTCGTGCGCAATTCTTACAGTGGATGCTGCCTCCTGAAGACGTGCTTCAATAAGATCGCGTTCGCGTTTTAATAAAGTTGTAGCGTTTTTGAATGCGGGAACTTCGCGACTATTTACAGCAGACACACGAAGGCTGTGGGTTAATTCGTCAGGGGCCGCAGCGACAAAGCGCCCAAGAAAAAAACCTTCGGGATGCGGAAGCAGAAGGGGTTTACCATGGAGAATGGAGGGATCGTTGCTTTTTTGGAAGATTTCACACAAAAGAAGGCTTATCCCAAGTGTCGTCATAAATGGGTTATCAGCATATTGTAACGTTCTTCTGGATTCGCTGCGCTCAAGATAACGGCGCTCGACATGTTGTGAAGAAATTTGAACAGGGAGGGGCCGTTCAAAGGCAAACATGTGCCAAGGCGAAGCAGAAATAAAGCCCGTGCGCGGGACGTAGATTTCAGCAAAGCCAGGAATTGGTGCTGTCATCCCGGCATATGAAGTCGCAAATCTCTTGTCTTCTGCCCTTGCTTCTCCTTCCTTATGTAATCTTCGTTCCTCAATCCACAAAGGCAGCAAAGAAGAAGCTTCTGCTTTTCGAGACGCAGCTTCAGAAACGGCATCCATGCGCTTATGACCTAACGCGCGATGCTCAAGTGAATTAGCTGCAAGTGCAAAGACTTCCTTGCAGTCCTCGGGCTTGGACGCAGCGTCAGCAAAGCTAAGTTTATGACCAATATATGCGGACATGATTCCCTGTTTTATTAATATATTCTTCTATAAGAATAAAATATCAGGATTTTACGGTCAATGCAAATATTAATGCCCAAAGATGATATTAATTATTCAGTTCTTGTTTTCAGAATCGCCTTCGTCCTCGATCGGCTTACGATAGTGGATAGATTTCAATAACTTGCTAAACACTTCATCGGCGAGTTTATTCTTTTCGTTGGACATTTCCGCCTCCACCGAAAGCGATGATTGTTGCCCGATCCAGAGTTGTGCGATGAAGATCGTAGGTTTTCTGTTGCGCTTACCTTCACCCACCAACGCGGCCTGCTTGTAATTTGTTTCCGCGCGGTAGGAGGTTTCGTAATGATCCATCAGGGCACGATTGATCATGGCCTTGACGGTCATGTCCATGACGCGTTCGGAGTAGTGATCATAGATATCCTGCGTCATGCGGTTGCAGATGGCGCGCACATCGATTTTGCTGCCGTCGGTGTAGGTATAAGTATAGCGGGCTTGCTCAAAGCAATTAATGCGGGCCTTGTTTTTCTTATCGCAGATTTTCTGAATGTCAGGTTCCTGCGGGAAAGAGATGGTGAAATTGCAGAAAGGCGGGGGAAAAGATGGTTCTTTCTTTTTTGTCTCGGACGCCTCTTCTTTCTGGATTTCTTCCTGATTTTTTTCTTCTTGTGCGGACAGGGTATCGGCAAAGCTCAGCGCCAATAACGCCACCAGCACCAGCAATAGAATATTACGCATCTGGCTTCCAGGTTTTGGCATCGGCTTCTCCTTGCATGCCTGTGGTCATGTTTTTGACTTCATCGGGCTTGTCGTCTTCAAATGGCGGGAACCAGACGAAGGGGATTCCCTTGCGCTCGGCATAGGCCAGTTGCCGTTTCAGTTTGGCATCGCTGTGAAAAACTTCCACGTTTAAGCCGCTCTGACGCAGCATGTGCGCGCGTTGCTGCGCCAACGGGCGGCGCTCTTCACTGGGCAGCACAACCAGCACATCCGTCGGTGTCATCCTGCCGATAGGCAGTTTGTTTTGCTGGCGCAGACGGTCGAACAAACGGCTCAAGCCGATGGAAATTCCCACGCCGGGAAGATGCTTGTTGATGTAGTTGCCGGCCAGATCATCATACCGCCCGCCGGAGCAAATGGACCCATAGCCCGGATCATCCAGAAACACGGTTTCGTAGACGGTGCCGGTGTAGTAATCCAGCCCACGGACGATGGAGAGATCAGCAACGACAGAACCCTCGGGCAGGTGTTTGAGTTGATCCATGACGAAGGTGAGATCACACAGTCCCTCTTCAACAATCTCGTTGTGGGGATTGTTAATTGCCAGGGGCCCATTTTTTAGAATATTTACAATCTCAGTTATGTTGTAGTCGGTTAAATAATCCCCGTAAGCTATCTTAAGCTCTTTAAATACCCATTCAGCGCCATTTTTTTCAAATTTATCAATCATTCCTATTGCTTGGGAAATATCTGGTATAGAGAATTCTGATAGAACTCCCATCAAAATCTTCCGATTACTCACCCGTATCTGTATCTTCTCATTCTCCATGCCCGGCAGCGAAGACAAAATCTCCCACATTACGGCGGGCATTTCGGCATCGAAATGCAAAGGCAGGGCGTCGACATTGATCACGTCGATGTCGCATTGGTAAAACTCGCGGAAGCGTCCGGCCTGGGGCCGCTCCCCGCGCCAGACTTTTTGCATCTGGTAGCGCTTGAACGGAAATACCAGATCGTTGAAATGCTGGGCCACATAACGCGCCAGCGGCACGGTTTGGTCAAAATGCAGGGCGAGGCGGGCTTCTTTATCGCCATCTTCTTTGTGTAGACGCTCCAGCACGTAGATTTCTTTATCCACGTCCGCGCCCTTAGCGCCGATGATGTCCAGCTCCTCCACCGCCGGGGTTTCGATGGAGGCGTAGCCGTAGGATTCGAACACGCGGCGGATATGATCCATCCATTGTTGTTCAACGCGCCGCACCTCGGGCAGCCATTCCGGGAAGCCGCTGATCGGGCGGGGTTTGGTGATTTTACGGTCGGTCATATCTTTGATAATTAAGGGAAAATGCTACGGACAGCAAGACATGAAACGGGGACACATTAAATTAATTGTGTCCCCAATTAGGGGATGACCCAATCCGGCCTTACAAAATGGCAGGTATAACCGCCCGGATTTTTGAGCAAATAATCCTGGTGGTATCCCTCGGCTTTATAGAACGTGCCGGCGGGCGCGACTTCGGTAACAATCGGGTTTTTCCAGATTTTGACATTGTCCAGTTCGGCGATCATTTTGCGTGCGAGCGCTTCTTGTTCCGCATTTAAGAAAAAGATGGCGGAGCGGTATTGGCTGCCGCGGTCATTGCCTTGCTGGTTATGCGTGGTGGGGTCATGAATTTGAAAGAAGAACGCCAGCAAATTCCAATAGCTGGTTTGCAGCGGATCATAAGTGATTTTAATCGCCTCGGCATGGCCGGTGCGGCCGGTTTTCACATCGCTATAGGTGGCGTCCGGCGTGGCGCCGCCGCTATAGCCGACTTCGGTATCAATCACGCCCGGCTGGCGGCGGAACAAATCTTCCATCCCCCAGAAGCACCCGCCGGCGAAAATGGCTGTTTCACGATTTTGCATGACAAGTCCTTTCCAATTTTATATACATATCAAAAGACAAGAGGAGGTTCTATGGCATCAGATACATTTGTACGCATCGAAAACCAGGATGGCGTTTTGGTGGCGATATTTTCTGAGATAACAAAAAAGGGTCCGGTAGAAAAGTGCCTAACTGCAGAGGAACTTAGAAAGCGCCTTGACCATTTCCAGCATTTGCAACCACGGCATACGGGTTTCAACTACACGCAAGTAATCGCTGAAACAAATACAGCAATTGCGGCAATGGAGAAAGCTATGCGTGCGGCTCAAACACCTGCTCAAGCTGCGACACAAGAGCAGGCCCCAGATCCTCTGCGTCTGACAGCGTAATTGCGCGCTTGTAATAGCGCGTCACATCGTGGCCGATGCCAATCGCTGTGAGTTCGACGGCGGAACGGTTTTCGATCCAGCCAATCACTTCGCGCAAATCCGCCTCCAGAAGGTTGGAAGGATTAACCGACAGCGTGGAATCGTCCACCGGCGCGCCGTCGGAAATCACCATCAAAATTTTGCGCGATTCAGGCCGCTTTGAAATTCGGTTATGCGCCCAGACCAGCGCTTCGCCGTCGATGTTTTCCTTGAGCAATCCTTCCTTGAGCATCAGGCCCAGATTTTTGCGCGTGCGACGGATGGGCGCGTCGGCGGATTTGTAGATGATATGCCGCACATCATTCAGGCGGCCGGGCTTGTCGGGGCGGCCTTGTTGCATCCACAAATCGCGCGATTTGCCGCCTTTCCATGCGCGGGTGGTGAAACCTAAAATTTCGCTGCGCACGCCGCAGCGCTCCAGCGTACGGGAAATGATATCCGCGCTCATGGCCGCCAGGGCGATAGGTCGCCCGCGCATCGAGCCGGAATTGTCGATCAGCAACGTCACGATCGTGTCCCGGAAGGCTGTTTCACGCTCCTGCTTGAAGGTAATCGGCACATTCGGATTGGCCACCACGCGCGCCAGCCGCGCGGCATCGAGAATGCCTTCATCCAGATCGAACTGCCAGAAGCGCCGTTGCTGCGCCATGAGTTTACGTTGCAGCCGGTTGGCGAGTTTGGTGACGATGTTTGTGTGTCCTGTGAGTTGCTTATCCAGAACGGTGCGCAGGCGCGTCATCTCTTCTGGGTCGGCGAGGTCCTCAGCACGAATTTCCTCGTCGAATTGCGTAGTGTAGACATGATAGCGCCCGTGACTGCCATGCGGCCCATCCGGCAGATGATTGAGCAGGGGAAGCTCGCCGTCCTTCAATTGCGTCAGGTCATCAGGGTTTTGATCTTGCTGGTGCAGATGCTCCAGAAAATCATCATTCGTGTCATCGGCGCCGATTTGGGAATCATCTTCGTCCTGATCGGCCTGGGCATCGTCTTGCTGCGGGGTGGATTGTTCATCGGCGGGTGGCGTGTCCTGATCCACCTGTGCTTCGGATTCCTGTGGCTCCGGCGGCGTCAGTGGCACATCCACCGGCAGGCCGAGTTCCTTGAGGATCTTAAGCGCGTGATGGGCAAAGTTGTTCTGGTCTTGCAGCTTGTCGCTTAACTGGTTCAGCGAAAGTTGAGCGCCCCAATATTCTTGTATCTTTTGCCCCGCTTCAGGCAGATCTTCACCGCTGAGCGCGACGCGCGCCAATGTGTAAAGCGCCTGATCAAGGG
>JAKLKY010000049.1:0-11400 GCA_023150415.1 Alphaproteobacteria bacterium
GACCGTGGCGGCAGGGATATCGAAGCTCAGATCCGACAGCGCTAGCCCCAGGAAAAACACATTCATGAAAATAAGGGCGATAATCAGCCAATAGCGGGTCTTTCCGCCCTTTTCCGCTTGAATGGCGGCGAAAATGCCGCGGGTCTGCCAGATGGTCAGCAGACTGATGGCGCCAGCGATCAGGCCAACGATATTCAAAAATTGCGGCATTTCCTGTGCGTCGGCGAGACTGCGCGCGGCAATATAAGCTGCAGGAATAAGCAGTAATGTCCAATAGCAGCTCCAATGCGGGACTTCATGGATGCGCGCGATCTGAACAATCAGCAGGACACTGAGCGGGGGGCCCGCAAACCAGGCCAGCCATTGCAGATCGGTGTAATAGGGCCACATGTCCTGCAGGTGCTGCTGCCCGAAATCCAGCGCGAAGGCCAGTGCCAGCACGGCGAAATACGCCATCGGCAGCCCGGCGCGAGACAGGCGGCCCGCCCGCAGGCCCATATAGGCGACAATATAAACACACTGCGCCACGCCCAGCAGGGCCAAAGCCTCGGGCAGTGTGAAAATCAGGGATTTCATGGGAGGTAGAGTAGCGTATGCAAGCAGCCCTGAAAACCCCGTCTTTGGACGGATGCAAAACGGGGACACATTAGATTAATGTGTCCCCGCTTCGTCTTGATTGTTCGTTATCTGGTGACTAGGCTGCACTCTCTTCAGCGCTGTCCAGGCCGTGGCCGGTTGTGCGCTCGGCAATGCGGGAAGATTTACCGCGACGGTCGCGCAGATAGTACAACTTGGCGCGGCGGACATCGCCGCGGCGCACCAGTTCAATGGAGTCAATGCGTGGGCTGTAGAGCGGGAATACGCGCTCCACACCTTCGCCGTAGCTGATTTTACGGACGGTGAAGCTGGCGTTCAGACCAGAGCCAGAGCGCGCAATGCATACGCCTTCATAGGCCTGGATACGCTCGCGCGTGCCTTCGCTTACCTTCACTTTGACATTGACGGTGTCGCCGGGGCTAAATGCCGGGATTTTTGCGCTCGCCTGGAGCTTTTCCAGCTGGCGTGCTTCGAATTTTTGCAGCGTGTTCATGGCTTTGTTCCTTAAAAATTTTAGGCTTTATACAGCTCTCAGCACCGCGATGCAAGTGTTTTGTTGGTTGTTGGTGGATGGTCGTTGGCGGTTAGTAATATCATACCAGCCACTCACCACAAACTACCTCAATAGATCCGGGCGGATTTTCCGGGTCAGGGCCAGAGATTGCGCCGCGCGCCAGTCTTTGACCGATTGATGGTTGCCGGAGACTAATACATTTGGAATTTCTAATATATGGCCTGTATGCGTTGTCCATTGCGCCGGACGGGTATAGTGGGGGTATTCCAGCAGGCCGTTGGAAAAACTCTCCTCCAGCGGGGTTTCCTCATTGCCCAGGACGCCGGGCAGAAGGCGGATACAGGCATCCATCAGGATCATTGCTGCGGGCTCCCCGCCTGAGAGAACGTAATCTCCGATGCTGATTTCCTCGAATTCATAGGCATCCAGCACGCGCTGATCTACGCCTTCATACCGGCCGCAAAGAAGTGTGATTTCTGGCTGTGTGGCCAATTCCTTAACCTTTGTCTGAGTCAGCGGCGTGCCGCGGGGGGAGAGGTAAATGCGGTGGTTGGTGGTTGGTGATGGGGTGTTGGTGATTGTCAGGAGGGCCGCTTCAACAACATCCGCCCGGATCACCATGCCGGCACCGCCGCCAAAGGGCGTGTCATCTACGGTTTTGTGTTTGCCCAGCCCGAAATCCCGCAAATTTACGGCCTTGTACGACCATAGTCTGTTTTCCAGCGCGCGCCCACTCAGCGACTGGCCCAGCGGCCCGGGGAACATATCGGGGAAGAGGGTGAGGATATTAAATTTCATACCGTCCCATGCATGGCATAATACTTGACAAAACGCAAATAATACTTAATATATGCCAAATGACAACCGAGGCTTTACATCGAGAAAGTGGCGCTTCGCATATGCAGGTGGGTGCAGACGGCACTGCAAGTGTGACCCTAGTTTCCCAAGCAGCCAATGCCGGACTGCTTTCAACAACGCTCCAAGAAGAACTAGTACCGGAGGCGATGAAAGACTACCGTCGCGCTTGGGACCAGTATGTCAGATTTGCTCATAAATTTCGCGAGGGTAGACGCGGTGGCGTGACAAAGTTGCTCGTTTTTCCAAATCAGCAAGTAGTGTGGCAGTCGCTTCAAAGAGGGTGGTTAGGAACATATAAAATTTGTGAGCATTCTATTGACTTGAGAGACGGATTTAAAGTTCAGACTCGCGGAATTTCCAGAGGGTTCAATAGCTCTTTGAAGCAAGCGTTCAACAGAATGGCTCTGTTTGAGCAGGAGGCTTGCAAGCAAGGTTTTCACATCCTCATTCACCCGCTTGAATTAGATCGTGTGAGTTCATCTCATTTTTCAGAGGCAGGACAGCGGCTCGGTATCTTGTCAAACACCTCGTTAAAATTAACCACCTTTTTTATGAAGCAGACATTTGGTTCTGATGCGCTGACAGTGATTTCTCTCGATCCCGAGCTTCCAACCGGTGCCATTGCGGAGTACATTCAAAAAATTAAAGAATTGGAGAAAACGCTTAAGGAACTGGAAGAGAGAAATGGACATCTGTCACGTGAGCTTGTAAGGTACCAGAATGCTTATACTAAAGCTGTCGAATCCCGGGGGCCGCTTCTTGAGCTTGGTAGCGATGATCAGCCTGACCCTAGTTGCGAAACAGGGGTTTTCATTGTTCTTCCTGACGACCCAAAGCCTACTAACCCGTAAAATCCGCCCACGCACCGTGCAGTGAGACGGTGCGGGTGTGGAGATCCACTGTGCCGACCCAATTCTCATGGAAGGGGAGGAGGAAGCGCTGCCCGTTCGTAAGCGCGATGTCGAGCAAATCGCCCGCGCCGTAATTTTCTACGCCCATGACCTGTCCGACATTTTGCCCGTCCGCGGAGACCTGCAGGCCTGTGAGGTCTGTTGCGTAGTACGTGTTCCGGTTATGCAGAGCGGGCAGGACGGCGCGATCGGCATACAGGGCTGTGCCTTTCAGGGATTCGGCCGCATTGCGATCGGTGACGCCTTCGATGCTGACCAGCGGCGCTTTGCCGCCTAGGCTATGCACGGTGAGCGCAAGAGTTTTTTCTCCCGCCGGGCTGGTGTAAAGCGGCCCCAGTTCCGACAGCGTTTCCGGCGTGTCCAGATTCAGGCGCAGCTTGACCCAGCCCTTGATGCCGTGCGCGTCGATAATCGTCGCGATGTGGAGCCTGTCATTATTCCCCTCTCCCACCGGGAGAGGGGTGATGTGGCCTTGATTATTCGCCTTCATTCTTCTCAGGCGGAACTTCGGTCGGTTCTGTGCCGGGGACTTCTGCCGGCGTTTCGGCTGGGATTTCCTTTGCCGCTGCAGCCGCTTCCTCAGCAGCCTTGCGCTTCTCTTCCTTCTCGATCAGGCGTTGCTGCGCTTTGGCCTTGGGCTTGGATTTGTCGGGGCGCTGTGGGTGCGCGGGCATCGGGGCCAGACCAGCCTTGCCCAGGAACACAGCAACGCGCTCGCTTGGTTTTGCGCCCTGCGAGAGCCAGTACTGAACGCGCTCGGTATTCAGATTAACGCGGTTGTCGTTATCCTGTGGCAGCAGAGGATTATAAGTGCCCAGACGCTCAATGTAACGTCCATCACGTGGCGCGCGGGTGTCAGCGACAACAACGCGGTAGAAGGGGAGGTTTCTACGTCCGCCCCGGGATAGTCTGATTGCTAGTGCCATTTTAGTTCTCCTTTTTTGTTAGTAGGTAAAAAATAAAAATCAACCAAGATTCTTTGTGTCAAAGATGATCCTCATGTCCGCGATGATTCCATCTTCAAAAGTGAAAATATCGACACAATCGAATGTCTTTATGCCGCCATCAGGTAAAGCTTTTTCGTAGTTAAAGTGCATGGCTACTACGTTTGCAGAATCGTTTGCCAAAAAGAATTTTGGCGTTGTAAATCTTGAGCCCACTGATCTTTCTAAAAGCCCCGGGAAAAAAGCCCTGGGCGTTGTTGGTTTTGGTTGTGTCGGTGAATGAATTTGCGCCGATTCATTGAATAGTGCCAAAATGCCGTTAAGATTTTGATTGTTGAAGGCCTGAATGTAAGCTTCCATGGTTTTTGTATAGGATGTCATTTCTTTTTATCCCCAAACAATGAGCCAAAGTCTTGTGTGCCTGCGCGCGATAAAGCGCCATTTGGCGCAAATGGATTTGGCCCTAATGCTCCTGCTGCTTCTTCCAAAGCGGCTGGGTCCATCCCGCCGGCCATCGCCGCGATTTCATCCATGTTGCCGCCCATCATGCCTTTCATCATTCCCATCATTTTTCCTGGGCCCATTTTGCGCAGGCGTTTCATCATGGTTTGCATGTCTTTAAGCTGCTTGAGGATGCGGTTCACGTCCTGCACGTTGGTGCCCGAGCCGGCGGCGATGCGTTTCTTGCGTGAGGCGTTGAGCAGATCAGGATCGCCGCGCTCGGCGAGCGTCATGGACAGGATGATCGCTTCGTGGCGTTTGATCAGACGGTCATCGACGCCCATGCTTTCCATCTTGCCGGCCATGGCGCCGATACCGGGCAGCATTTTCATCAGCGCGCCGATGCCGCCCATTTTTCCCATTTGCTGCATCTGGCTCAGCAGGTCGTTGAAATCGAATTGGCCTTTTTTAAATTTGTCGGCCATTTTCTGCGCGTCTTGAATATTGACCGTTTCAACGGCCTTTTCCACCAGCGAGACAATATCGCCCATGCCCAGAATGCGCCCGGCGATGCGATCCGGGTGGAAGGGTTCGATGGCGTCCCATTTCTCGCCCGTGCCGATCAGCTTGATCGGCTGGCCGGTGACGGCGCGCATCGACAGCGCCGCGCCGCCGCGCGCGTCGCCGTCCAGGCGTGTCAGCACGATGCCGGTGGCGCCGAGGCGTTCATGAAAGGCTTTGGCGGTGTTGACGGCGTCTTGCCCCGTCATGGCATCGACCACCAGCAGAACCTCAACAGGTTTGGCGATGTCGCGAATGGCGGCGGCTTCGCGCATCATCTCTTCATCAATCGACAGCCGCCCGGCGGTGTCGAGGAGCACAACATCGAACCCTTCCTTGCGCGCAGTCTCCAGCGCGCGGTGGGCGATGTCTGCGGGCTTTTGTCCGGCGACGATGGGCAGCGTGGCGATGCTGGTCTGTTCGCCCAGCTGGCGCAGCTGTTCCTGCGCGGCGGGGCGGTAGATATCGAGCGATGCCATCAGTACTTTTTTGCCGTGCCTGTCGGTCAGCAATTTAGAAATTTTCGCGGTTGATGTCGTTTTGCCCGATCCCTGCAACCCCACCATCAGATAGGCGCATGGCGCGGGGCCGAAAGTCAGATCGGCACTTTCCGCGCCCAGCATAGCCACCAGCGCGTCATGCACGATTTTAATCACCTGCTGACCCGGATTAATACCTTTGATAACATCCTGGCCGACGGCCTTTGTTTTCAAGCCTTCGATGAAGTCCTTGACGACGGGCAGGGCGACGTCGGCCTCCAGCAGCGCGATGCGGATCTCGCGGGCCACGGCCATGACGTCGTTCTCGCTGAGCGTGCCTTTGCCGCGCAGCTTGCCAAGAACGTTGCCGAGTTTTTGTCCTAAGGATTCAAACATCTTTATACGAAAAAGTTTCTAACCTCAGAAAACGCAGAGAGGAGTTTTTTGTAACGAAGAAAAGAAGAAGCGAGATTACACTTCCTTCGTTTCTTTGATGCTTCGTTACATATCACTCATTTAAAAAGTACTCTGAGTTCTCTGCACCTCTGCAGTTAATCAAAAAACAAATTGCCGCAGTGAGCGCCTCTGCGCCGACTGCGGTATGCCCGTAAGCACCAACAAATACATTCTGGTTGGTGATGCGCTGGGTTTTAGCCCCCGTATTCCAGTTTGTCAAGAAAAGCGTTTAGAAGGGCGGGGCGATATAATTCTGGACCATGTTTTTAAGGGGGACGGACGGCATATGCCCCACCTGAGCGGAGCGATCAGGCAGGCTGAGCAGGAGGCTGCTGCCAATCAGGGCAACCAGCGTCAGCAACAAAAAGCCGCCTTTCACCGCCTGAAGCCGGCGGGAGCGGCGAACCCGCATATGCATCATTGGAATATAAGTCATATTTTATGCTCCCATACCATGATATACATAATTTCTAAAATCATAACATGGGTAGGGCCAGTTGTCGAACTTTTTATGTTATCTAGTTGAAATACAACATATTTTATTGCAACGGGGCGAAAAGTAAGGCTTTGATAGCGCATGATCCCCTTCATCAAAATGCACGGCTTGGGTAATGATTTCGTCATCCTCGATCAGCGCGCGGGCCGAAAGCCTTTGGAAAAAGAATGGGTGCGTAAGGTCTGCGACCGGCATTTCGGCGTGGGCTGCGACCAGCTGATTGTGCTCGAACCCTCGGACAAGGCCGATGTTTTTATGCGGATTTACAATCCGGATGCCTCAGAATCCGCGGCCTGTGGCAATGCGACGCGTTGTGTGGCGGATCGGTTGATGGGTGAGAAGGGCAATGATCGCGCCAGTATAGAAACACTGGCCGGGCTTTTGCCTTGCCGCCGGAAGGGCGGATTTATTGAAGTTGATATGGGTGCGCCGCGGCTGGACTGGCAGGATATCCCTTTGGCGGAGGCGCGGGACACGCTGCATCTGCAAATTGAGCAAGACGCAGTGAAAGATCCCGTTGCCGTTTCCATGGGTAATCCGCACTGCGTGTTTTTTGTCGACACGGTTGATGGTCTGCCGGTTGAAACGCTGGGGCCGTATTTTGAGCATCACAAGTTGTTTCCTGAACGCACCAATGTGGAATTCGTCCAGGTGATGGGGCGCGATCGGCTACGCCTGCGGACATGGGAGCGTGGGGCGGGGCTGACGCTGGCTTGTGGATCGGCGGCCTGCGCCACGATTGTTGCCGCCGTGCGGCGGGATTTTGTTGACAGAAAAGCAGAAATCGTGCTCGATGGCGGCTCGCTTTTTATGGAATGGCGGGCGAGCGACGGCCACGTCCTCATGACCGGTCCCGCCAGTTTTGTGTTTGAGGGAGTTTGGTCGTATGACAGTTATCGCTGCGAGTCCTCGTATCATTGATTCTTTGCCACAGGCGAAATCTACCATGCCTATAGGTTTTGACATTATCGGCGATGTTCATGCCCGCTTTCATACGCTTGAGCCCTTGTTGCGGAGCATGGGATACCAACAAACCAACAATGGTTATGCTCATCCCGAAGGACGGATTCCCATTTTTATCGGCGATTTGATTGCACTGGGAAATCGCCACGCCCATACGTTCAGCCTGGTTGGACCTATGTACAGAAATGGGAATGCCTTGGCCTTGATGGGCAATCATGAGCTGGATACGATCATGATGGCCACACGGAGTGAGAATGGGAAACCCATTCGATTGCGGACAACCAGACATTTACAGTCAGAGCAGACTTTTCTAGCGGAATACCCGCAGAAGGGACACAAGCACGATGAGCTAATTGAATGGTTCAAGACCTTTGCGTTGTTTGTGGAGTCGGACTATTTCCGGGCTGTTCACGCTTTTTGGAATGACCGCCTCATGGAAACAATTCGAATAGAAGCAGATCATCATGAGCCATGTCCCGGCGTTCATTCCTGGCATTTCAACGATCATTGTTTTCGCGCTTATGCCGATCCGACAACGGATTTCCGTCGGGCTGTGGATGCTGTCATTAAAGGTCCACATATTCAATTACCCCGCGGCGTGTTTTATACAAACAGCCGTGGACAAAAGATGGAAAATGTTCCTATCCTTCACTGGCGGGAGCCTACAACGGATCGGCCCTTTGCTCATATTAAGGGTATGGATGGCCGTGCTTTAACACCGGCGCAGAAAGCGGTTTTGTCGCGTCGTTTTAATGCGATGAACGCAGATGCGCAATTGCTTTATCCTGAGGATGCGACACCGTTATTCATTGGTCATTATGGTCTGAAAGACTCTGTCATTGGTTTACGGACAAATGTTTGGTGTGTCGATCATACGGATGGGATTACGGCATTGCGTTTGGACGCTGGTCAACAGCCCGAGAAATTTTTTCAACCCGGCGCATTTGAAGTCGATTGAGGATTTTAATGGCGGTCTCTTCACCCCAACTAATTACTTTCGGCTGTCGGCTTAATACGTATGAGTCGGAGGTCATGCGTGGTCATGCGCAGGCGGCGGGGCTGGGCGATGCGATTATCGTCAATACATGCGCCGTGACGAAGGAGGCCGAGAAGCAGGCCCGCGCCGCGATCCGCCGCGCCCGGCGTGAAAATCCGCAGGCGCGGATTATCGTTACGGGCTGCAGCGCGCAGATCAATCCCGGCCAGTACACAGCGATGCCCGAGGTCGATCGCGTTCTGGGCAATGATGAGAAGTTAAAGGCCGAGGCGTGGTTGCCATCGCAGCCGGAATCCATTGTCAATGACATCATGGCCGTTAAGGAAACCGCGCATCATCTGGTGCAGGGGTTCGAAGATCGCAGCCGTGCCTTTATCCAGGTTCAAAACGGGTGCGATCATCGCTGTACGTTCTGCATTATTCCCTATGGGCGCGGGCCGTCACGTTCGGTACCCATCGGCGCAATTGTCGATCAGGTGCGGGCGTTGGTCGGCGCGGCGTATAATGAAGTCGTTTTTACCGGCGTCGATGTCACGTCGTATGGCCCTGATCTGCCGGGCCAGCCGAGCTTGGGCCAGATGATCCGCCGGGTGCTGGCGCTGGTGCCGGATCTGCCGCGCTTGCGTTTGTCATCGCTTGATCCCGTGGAGATTGATGATGATCTTTGGCGCCTGATCGCGGAGGAGCCACGCCTGATGCCGCATTTCCATCTCTCGCTGCAGGCGGGGGATAATATGATCTTGAAGCGTATGAAGCGCCGCCACAGTCGCGAAGATGTCCTGAACGTCTGTACGCGTATACGCGCGTACAGACCGGATGTTGCGTTTGGCGCCGATATTATTGCCGGCTTCCCAACCGAGAGCGACGCGATGTTCGAGAATACTTATAATCTGGTTAAGGAAGCGGATCTGACCTTCCTGCACGTTTTCCCGTATTCCGAGCGCGAGGGCACCCCCGCTGCCCGCATGCCGCAAGTCGCACCGCCTATTCGTAAAGAACGTGCGGCTCGGCTGCGGGCCTTAGGAACAAAACAAATGAGAAAATTTCAAGAAAGGTATTGCGGGCGGGAACTTCTTGTTTTGGCTGAGCGTGACGGATTGGCCCGCGCTGAAAATTTTTTGCCTGTGCATCTTGATCAAACCGCATCTGAGGGACGTTTGATTAGAGTGCGGACGCTTGATATACAAGATAGCAAGCTGCGCGCAACGGCTCTTATGGAGGATCACTATGGTATTCTGGCGCAAGAAGAACAATCCCGGACAGGCCGAGCAGGACGCGCGCGAAGCCAAGCTGATGCACCCCAGGGGGGAACCCGCGCTGGAGCCGCCTACGGAATATGATTCCGATATCGACCCCGGCACGCAGCATGAATTGCGTTCCTCAGAAAATGAAATCATGGAAGACCTAAAAGCGACACCAACGCCCGCACACACACGTTTGGATGATATGCGCGAGGCGCAGGAATTTGCCAATCATGACTCAGATGGCGGCTGGTTTTCTCGCCTGTCGGCAGGGCTTTCGAAATCCGCCAGCAAACTCACGCAGAATATCGGCGGTCTATTCACCAAATCCCGCCTGGATGACAATGCGCTGGAGGCGCTCGAAGAAGCTTTACTGTCGGCCGATCTGGGTCCGCAGACTGCGGCGCGCATTATGAATGATTTCTCCGCCATGCGCTTTGAGGAAGGGGCAACAGATACACAAATACGCCGTGCCCTGGCGCAAAGCATGAGCAAAATACTGGCTCCGGTCGCCAAGCCCCTGATCTTCCAAAGGCCTGAGCAGGGGCCGCTGGTGGTTTTGGTATGCGGCGTGAACGGCGCGGGCAAGACAACAACGATTGGCAAGCTGGCGCATCACTGGCATTACGGGGCAGGCCGCAAAGTGATGTTGGCGGCGGGGGATACATTTCGCGCCGCGGCGGTGGAGCAATTACAGGAATGGGCTAATCGTTCCGGCAGTTTGCTCCTGGCCAAGGATATTGGCGCCGATGCCGCCGCGTTGGCCTTTGAAGCGTATGAAAGGGCGAAGGCGGAAAACTGTGACATTCTGATGATCGATACAGCGGGGCGCTTGCAGAACAAGAGCAATCTGATGGCGGAGCTGGAGAAAATCATCCGTGTGCTGAAAAAACATGGGGAGGATCTTCCGCATGCGTGCTTGCTGGTGCTGGATGCCACAACAGGGCAGAACGCGTTCTCGCAAGTCGAGACGTTTAAGGAGATGGTGAAGGTGAGTGGGCTGATCGTGACGAAGCTCGATGGCTCTGCCAAAGGCGGTGTGGTGGTGGGGTTGGCCGATAAATTCGGTCTGCCCGTGCATTTCATCGGCGTGGGGGAACAGATTGAAGATCTCCAACCCTTCGACCCTGATGCCTATGCCCGCGCACTGGTTGGATTGCGCTAGAACAAATCCTGCAAACACAACCGGGGACGCAAAACCGGGGGCGCAACAGAAAAGTTGCTCCCCAATCATGTGTTGTCACACAGAGGGAAATCAGTAAAATGCAGGGATGACACACAAGAAATCCGCATCCCCGTCACCCAAGCCTATTCCTTGCAGAACGCCCGAAGCGACCCTGAAGGCTGTCCAAAAAATATATGAAGCGAATGTCGCCTTCCTGCAGGACGAATTTAAACGCTATGTCGCAGGCAAAATGCCCAAGAAGCGCATTCGCGCATGTTATCCCGCGGTGCGGCTTGAAGTTGATGTCGCGCGGCGGCCCGATAGTCGCCTCTCATACGGGTTTGCCTCGCGCCCCGGGCGTTATGGGACGACGCTGACGCGGCCGGATATTTTTAAAAATTATTATCTCCGTCAGTTTGATCTGTTGTTGAAAAATCATGCAGTGCCGCTGGAGGTCAGCGTCAGTACGACGCCGATCCCCATTCACTTCGCGCTTGGTGAGCATTTTCATCTGGAGCAATCCTTAAGCGCGGAGCAAATTGCCGCATTGCCGGATTATTTTGACATTCCTGATCTTGATATTCTGGATGATGAAATCGCAAACGGAACCTATGTTCCGCCGCCGGGGGAGGATCAGCCGCTCTCGCTGTTCATCGCGCCAAGGGTCGATCTCAGCCTGCAGCGTTTGAAGCATTATACTGGTACGTCGGCATCGCATTTTCAAAACTATGTGATTTTTACCAACTATCAGTTTTACGTCGATGAATTCATTAAGTT
>JAKLKY010000049.1:11410-13045 GCA_023150415.1 Alphaproteobacteria bacterium
GAAGCGGGTGGCGCACGCGCGCCGGCCACGGCTAGCGCGGCGCCGGGTGGCCGAGCGCCGCAGATGCCCGCCTATCACATCAAACTGCCCAATGGCAAAGGCATCACGATGGTGAATATCGGCGTGGGCCCATCGAACGCAAAAACAATTACCGATCACATTGCCGTTTTGCGTCCGCATGCTTGGCTGATGCTGGGTCATTGCGCGGGGCTGCGCAATTCACAGCGCCTGGGCGATTACGTGCTGGCGCATGCCTATCTGCGCGAGGATCACATTCTCGATGATGATCTGCCGCTTGCCATTCCCGTTCCCGCGCTGGCCGAAGTGCAGCAGGCGCTGGAGGAGGCGCTGGCCCAGGTGACAGGTCTGCATGGCTATGAGCTGAAGAAGATCATGCGCACAGGCACCGTGGCCACGACGGATGACCGGAACTGGGAATTGCGCGCCTCGACCGGGCAGAATCGCCGCCTGAGCCAAAGCCGCGCCATCGCGATGGATATGGAATCAGGCACGATCGCGGCTAATGGATTTCGCTTCCGCGTGCCGTATGGAACCTTGTTGTGCGTGTCTGACCGTCCGTTGCACGGGCAGCTAAAGCTGCCGGGTATGGCGTCGCAATTTTATCGCGAGCGCGTCGAGCAGCACCTGCAAATCGGCCTGGAAGCCATGGCAATATTAAGGGATCTGGAGCCCGAGAAAATGCACAGCCGCAAACTGCGCAGCTTTAACGAAGTCGCATTTCAATAGGATTACACAACGACGTTCAGTAACGATCCGCGTGCTGTTGAGCCTTGTGTCTTTCCCGATTCGGCTGAACGAGCGGAAACAGACCCACCTTGCTGTGACTGTCTGACAGCAGAAACTTCTGAACTTTTGACAGTTTCACGGGTTGTTGTGACACCGTTATTTTGCTCGCGCGCCTGTTCAGGGTTGCGGCCGCGCTGCGACTCATCCTGGATGCGCTGCTCACCGGGTTTGAACGTATTTGCCAAGGGTATTTGCTGATTGGACCCTGCCGGTCCTAAGGCGCCTGCCATGTTTATCCTCCCCACACGCGCAATTTATTTACGTGATTAAAATCACCAAGTCTGTTCTTTCATTTTAGAGAAGGAACATTAAGCCTTTCTTACCACATTTTGCAGCTGAAAAAAACAATTTCAGAGGGTTAATAGTATGTAAATTTGAGTTAAATTAGACCCGAATTTTGTTAAAATTTAAAATAAATTTAACTTCAAACTAATGCTTTTGCGTTAAGCTGAAAGGAGTAGAGTCTGAAATTGGGCGTTTCTGACGGCAAAGGGCAAAAGCATGGATCTGGGTTTTCTCGATAAGTCTTCGCATGTCACGCCGCTTTTGGTGAAGCTGTATGATTCACACAAAATTTATACTCTGGCGCATGATAAAAAGCCGGAGGCACGGCAGGAGCTGACCAAGGCGGTTCTTGAACTTTTGGATATGGATCTGAATCCGCGCGAGGGAGAATTAATTGCTGATGTGTTGATCGCGCTGATCCGTCAGGCGGAGCGTGATTTGAGGCAGGCGCTTGCTGAGCGTCTGTGTGCGATGGATAATGTGCCGCTGCGGCTTGTGCTGCATATGGCTAACGACGAGATTGATGTAGCGCGGCCAGTGCTG
>JAKLKY010000004.1:0-2913 GCA_023150415.1 Alphaproteobacteria bacterium
GAAGATCTGCTTGCCGAAGTGGTTCATATTCTGGCCGGGCGCGCGCATGAGAACAGGGTTGAACTGATCTTGAACTGGCCGCATCGTGAAGCGTTGCCGGTTCTCATCTCCGATCCGCTGCGCTTGCGTCAGATTCTTCTCAATCTCATCGGCAATGCCATTAAGTTCACGCATGATGGTCATGTCCTGATCCATGTGCGTGTGCAAAAGAGAGATAAGAAGTACATATATCTTCGCTTCGAAGTTCATGACACGGGCATTGGCATTCCTAAAGAAAAAATCGAAAAAATATTCAACGAATTCACACAAGTTGATTCCTCGACTACGCGCGAATATGGCGGCACAGGCCTGGGGTTGGCAATTTGTAAGCGGCTTGTTGAACGCATGGACGGAAAAATTGGTGTACAAAGCTCACCAGGGCAGGGCTCGACCTTCTGGTTTGAAATGCGCTTTGCGCTCTCGGCAACAGAAAGGAGCGAGGATGAGGCGCCGGCAGCAGACCCTCTACACCTCAACCACGACAATATTCTGAGCGGTAAAAATGTTTTGCTTGTTGATGACAACGTAGTCAATCTTGAGATTATCAGCGCTTATCTGGTGGCAGCCGGAATGATAGTAGAAACGGCTAATAGCGGCCTCGATGCGCTTAAGCTTCTACGTTCGGCTCTTGACCGGGAACAAAAATTTGATCTACTCGTGATTGACGAAGCTATGCCTAAAATGGGTGGTGAGTCGCTGCTGGAGAAAATAAAGGCCAAACCTGATTTATACGGCGATGCGCCGTGCGTTCTGATGACCGCCATCCGCAAGGCGCATTCTTCATCGGCATCAAATGATATTGCACTTCCCCAGATTTCAAAGCCTGTTTATCCGCGTGACTTGCTGCAGACTCTGCGGCAAATTATTTCAGGAAAGATGCCTTCAAGGAATGTGAAGGCGCAGACAGTACATGAGACGAAATCCCTCCAGCAATTCAAATCTCATGTTTTGATCGCCGAAGATGATCGCGTGTCCCAACGCATGGCTGCCGGTATTCTTGAAGCGCTTGGATGCACATATGAAATTGTTAATGATGGTGAGGAGGCGCTGAATAAGCTGGCGCAAAATCCTGATGCCTTTGATCTCGTCCTGATGGACTGGCAAATGCCAAATATGGATGGGCATGCCGCGATCCGCGAGATCCGCAAAACAAGCTGGGGCAAAAACATTAATATTCTTGCACTGACCGCTAATGCCATCCAAGGTGATCGCGAAAAATGCATCAAGGCCGGCGCGAACGATTATTTAAGCAAGCCCGTCCGGATTGGAGATGTAAGTACTGTGCTGATGCGCTACAAATAAATTATCAGAATATTATTCTATCTAATTCAAGCCTTTATTTCTGTTAAAAAGCCATTATGATGCATGGCCGGAGCCTTGCCATGAAAAAAACTTTTAACACGCATTTACAAGATGCTTTGAATGCTATTCACGCTGCTGGTACATACAAACCGGAGCGTATCATTACCTCGCATCAGCGCGCCGATATCACCGTCAGCACCGGCGCGCAGGTTCTGAATTTCTGCGCCAATAATTATCTGGGCTTGGCGGATAACCCGACCTTGATTGCGGCTGCGAAGAAGGCATTGGATGATCACGGTTACGGCATGGCGTCGGTGCGGTTTATCTGTGGCACGCAGGATATACACAAGGAATTGGAGCAGCGCCTCTCCGCGTTTCTCGGCATGGAGGATACGATTTTGTATTCGTCGTGTTTTGATGCCAATGGCGGGTTATTTGAAACCTTGATGGGAGAGCAGGACGCAATTATCAGCGATGAATTAAACCATGCCAGCATCATCGACGGTATTCGCCTGAGCAAGGCGCAGCGCTTTCGCTACAAGAACAACGACATGGATGATCTGGAGCGTTTCCTGAAAGAAGCCGCCGGCGCGCGTTTTCGCATGATCGCCACCGATGGTGTGTTCTCGATGGACGGGTATTTGGCCAATCTGCCTGTGATTTGCGATCTGGCGGACAAATATGATGCGCTGGTGATGGTCGATGATTCTCACGCTGTTGGCTTTATGGGCCCGCAGGGTGGCGGCACGCCTGATCATTTTGGTGTAAGTGAACGCATCGACATCATCACTGGCACGCTGGGTAAGGCGCTTGGTGGTGCCTCGGGCGGGTATATCAGCGCGTCGAAAACGATTGTCAATTATCTGCGTCAACGTTCACGCCCCTATCTGTTTTCCAACACGCTGGCGCCGGTGATTACGGCGACATCAATTGCCGTGCTGGATTTGCTGCGCAAGGATGGTGCGACGATGCGCCAGAAACTGCGTGACAACAGCGCCTATTTCCGTGAAAAAATGACGCAGGCTGGGTTTGATCTCCTGCAAGGCGAGCATCCGATTATTCCGGTCATGCTTTATGATGCCGCGCTGGCCGGACAATTCGCCGAGGAGATGCTGGCGCGCGGCGTGTATGTGGTGGGGTTCTCATACCCCGTCGTGCCGCAGGGCCGGGCGCGTATCCGCACGCAGATGTCGGCTGCACATTCAAGGGGACATATCGATCAGGCGGTGACAAGTTTCATCGAAACGGGTAAGAAGCTGGGTGTTTTGAAAGGAAAAGCGGCATGAAAAATTCGATGCGCGGATTGGCGAAATTAAAGCCGGAGCCAGGAATCTGGATGGTGGAAAACCAGCCCATTCCGGAGATCGGCGCCAATGACGTTCTGATCAAAATTAAGAAAAGCGCCATCTGTGGCACGGATCTGCACATTTATAAATGGGATGACTGGGCGCAGAAAACTATTCCAGTGCCGATGATTGTCGGCCATGAGTATGTCGGTGTGATTGAACGCACGGGCAGCGAAGTCACGCATCTGAAACCAGGCCAGCGCGTCTCGGGTGAGGGCCATCTGGT